>NZ_CDRJTB010000061.1:0-44105 GCF_976954365.1 Paenibacillus sp. Marseille-Q9583 | reverse complement strand
GCAAGACCACTGTTGAGTAATCGACAGTGGTTTTTTTGTTGTATTTTTGAAGAATTCATTAGGGTTCATTTTGAGATACTACATTAGAGATAGGTGTAAGCATTGGTGATGGGTATGGTGGATTGTATAATTCCACCACTAAATGTCCACTCTGTGCGGACAATAGTCCAATAATTCGCTTACGCGGGAGTCGTTTTTTGAATACCTACTCTGATGATGTAATGTTCTTGACAGTCCAAATGCCCTTTGCTAAGATGGCAATAATATATTTTTGGATAAGCATCTCAAACCTAAATTGAAGATATGAACTTGTTTAACTTCCAGATGTACAGAGTTGTCTGTCGTGAATGGACTTAAAGTCGAAGGTTCTTCTTTTAAATTATAAGAAGGTATGAGTTTCACGCTATACTTTATCCTTATAATTCTCGCATAAATGCTTACCATCCTTAAAAGGACGGCAAAGGCGTTTTAGCTTGTAAAGTTTGTAGGCGGGTATAATTTAAAAACAACCGAGGAGGAATGACCCAGGTGTGGAAAGATAAGTTTGGTAAAGAAGGTCTGACTTTTGATGATGTGCTGCTGGTTCCGCGTAAATCTGAGGTACTGCCGAAGGAAGTAGATTTGACTACAGTTCTAAGTAAGAATGTGAAGTTGAACATCCCGCTTATGAGTGCAGGTATGGACACAGTCACAGAAGCGGCTATGGCCATTGCTATTGCTCGTGAGGGTGGTATCGGGATTATTCACAAGAATATGCCTGTAGAGCAGCAAGCGGAAGAAGTGGATCGTGTAAAACGTTCCGAGAGCGGAGTTATTACTAATCCCTTCTCTCTTTCAGCAGAGCATCTGGTATCCGATGCTGAACTGCTGATGGGTAAATATCGTATTTCCGGAGTACCGATTGTAGATAGTGATAACAAACTGGTCGGTATTCTAACTAATAGAGATTTACGTTTTATTCATGACTTTAATATTCCAATCAAAGAAGTTATGACCCATGAGAATCTCGTGACTGCTGCTGTAGGTACGACACTTCAAGAAGCAGAAGGCATCTTACAACGTCATAAAATTGAGAAATTGCCGCTGGTGGACGAGAATAACGTTCTTAAGGGCCTAATCACAATTAAAGATATCGAGAAGGCGATTCAGTTCCCTAACGGAGCGAAAGATGCACATGGCCGTTTGCTGGTTGGAGCAGCTGTTGGTATCTCTAAAGATACATTCGAGCGTACTGCAGCGTTAGTGAAATCAGGTGTTGATTTGATCGTTGTCGATTCTGCACATGGTCACCACATTAATATTATTGAAGCCGTTCGCCAAATTCGTGAGTTGTATCCTGATCTTACGATTGTTGCCGGTAACGTAGCTACAGGCGAAGCAACCCGTGAACTTATTGAAGCTGGAGCTTCTGTAGTTAAAGTAGGTATTGGACCTGGATCTATCTGTACAACACGAGTTATCGCTGGTATCGGTGTTCCGCAGGTTACAGCCATTTATGATTGTGCAACGGTTGCTCGTGAATACGGAGTTCCTATCATCGCAGACGGTGGAATCAAGTACTCCGGTGAAATCACTAAGGCTATTGCCGCTGGTGCTCATGCAGTAATGATGGGAAGTATGTTTGCGGGTACAGAAGAAAGCCCAGGAGAATCGGAGCTTTATCAAGGCCGTAAATTTAAAGTATATCGTGGTATGGGCAGTATGAGTGCCATGAAACAAGGTAGTAAGGATCGTTATTTCCAGGATGACGATAAGAAGCTTGTTCCTGAAGGAATTGAGGGTCGTATCGCTTTTAAAGGGCCTCTTTCGGATACCGTTCATCAATTGATTGGCGGACTGCGTTCGGGTATGGGCTACTGTGGGACCAAGTCACTCGAAGAACTTCGGAATGACACTTCTTTCATTCGCATCACAAGTGCTGGACTTCGCGAAAGCCATCCACATGATGTGCAAATTACGAAAGAAGCGCCAAACTATTCCGTGTAATGGACTAGAAAGACTATTTTTTGGACAGACAGGACTATTTCGTCCTGTCTGTCTTTTTTTGCGTGTACCCCTGTGTTAGAATAGAACAAGCTATTGATATGAGGTTTAAAGGAGAGTAGTAATCATTGAAGCACAAACAAAAATCTAACGGTAAGCAATTTATGATTAAGACAGTCACAGTAGGTCTACTTTTAAATATGTTAGTTTCTACTCCACTTCCGGCATTCGCTGAGGAAGGTACGACAACGACAATACAAGCTGGTACTGCAACTCAGACGACTCAGAAAGCAGTAAAGATCCCTTCTGTGGAATCACTGGGTCTAAATTTGAAATCAGCGGTTCTAATAGAACCAACAACAGGTGAAGTTCTTCTATCTATGAATGCAGATGAGGCTTTGCCTCCAGCAAGTATGACTAAGATGATGACAGAGTATCTTGTAGCAGAAGCGGTGAAGACTGGACAGATTTCATGGGATCAAAAAGTCATAGTAGGGGAAAATGCGTCTAAACAGGTTGGCTCACGTATTTTTCTAGCGGAAAAAGACGAGCATACGGTTGAAGAGCTGTACATAGCAATGGCTGTCGGATCTGCAAATGATGCTACAGTAGCTTTGGCAGAACTGGTTTCCGGATCAGAATTGGAATTTGTAGAGCTAATGAATCAGACTGCCCAGAAGATGGGGATGAAAACTGCCTATTTTGTTAACTCTACTGGATTAGACAAAGCTGACATGCCTAAGAAGTACCGCTCAACTGATAAAAAAGAAAATGTAATGTCAGCGATGGATGCTGCGATCCTTGCCAAATATATCGTTACTGATCATCCTGATTTTAATAGATTTACAACGGTTCAGTCTTATAAGTTCCGTGAACGCGATACTGCTCCAATGATTAACTTTAACTGGATGTTGGAATCGAATAAGAATATACAGAATTTTAAGGCTTATGCTTATGAGGGATTGGATGGTTTGAAAACAGGCCATACCGCTAGGGCAAAATATTGTTTTGCAGGTACAGCTGTACGTGATGGCATGCGTCTGATAAGTGTAGTAATGGGGGCTAATACAGAGCCGCACCGATTTACTGAGACGAAGAAAGTACTCGATTACGGATTTAATAATTTTGAAATCAAACAGGTCGTAGCCCCTAAAGCAGTGATAGCCGGCAACGAAACCGTACCAGTTCTTAAAGGGAAAAATAAAAAGGTGTCTGTAGTTACGGATGAAGCTGTTTCGTTTATCGTCCCTAAAGGGACAACCTCCCCTCAAATTAAAACAACTGTTGAAATAAATGATCCAGCAACCTTAGTTGCTCCTATAGAACAATCTGCTAAAGTGGGTAAGGTTACTTATTCCTACCAAGTTGAAGGTATGTCTGATGTTCAGCAGAAGACAGTTAATCTGATTACTGTTGAAGAAGCGGAGAAAGCCGGTTGGTTCAGTTTATTCCTTAGAGCCATAGGAGATTTCTTCGGCGATTTATTTACAGGGATCAAGAACTTGTTCTAATGAATTTAGCATCGAAAATTGCGTTAAATCCGACTAAGTGGATTGTATATTTCCCTTCATTGGGGTAAAATTACAAGTTAGATTAAGATAGATCATTCGGGAGGCTAGGACATGGAAACTGGAACATCGCGAGTTAAAAGAGGCATGGCAGAAATGCAAAAAGGCGGCGTCATTATGGACGTCATGAATGCAGAACAAGCAAAAATTGCTGAGGCTGCGGGTGCAGTAGCTGTTATGGCATTGGAACGCGTGCCTTCTGATATTCGCGCAGCTGGCGGTGTAGCACGGATGGCCGATCCTACAATTGTAGAAGAGGTTATCAAAGTGGTAAGTATCCCTGTTATGGCTAAGGCTCGTATTGGCCATTACGTAGAAGCAAAGGTTCTGGAATCCTTGGGTGTTGACTATTTGGATGAGAGTGAAGTTCTTACTCCTGCTGATGAAGTCTTCCATATTAATAAACGTGAGTTCACTGTTCCGTTCGTATGTGGAGCTAAAGACTTGGGTGAAGCCTTGAGACGTATTAACGAAGGTGCATCCATGATCCGTACGAAAGGTGAACCTGGAACAGGCAACATTGTTGAAGCAGTGCGTCATATGCGCTTTATCAATAGTCAAATTCGCAAAGTAACTAATTTGTCCAAGGATGAGCTATATAATGAAGCTAAGAACCTGGGAGTTCCTTACGAGCTACTGCTTGAAGTGCATGAGCTTGGCAAGCTGCCGGTTGTTAACTTTGCTGCTGGCGGTGTAGCAACTCCTGCCGATGCTGCCCTGATGATGCATCTAGGTGCGGATGGTGTGTTTGTAGGCTCAGGTATTTTTAAATCGGACAACCCTGAGAAATTTGCCCGTGCGATCGTTGAAGCCACTACACACTATACTGATTACAAACTGATTGCAGAAGTATCTAAGAACCTTGGCGCACCAATGAAGGGGATTGATATTGCAACTCTAACCCCGGCTGAACGTATGTCGGAGCGTGGCCGTTAATAGAGAGAAGGTTGCCCGGATGAAAATAGGAGTACTGGCGCTTCAAGGCGCAGTTACGGAGCATATTGTTAGTATAGAGAAGACCGGAGCAGTGGGCGTACCAATCAAGCGAGTAGAGCAGCTTGAGGAGGTTGATGGGCTAATTATTCCTGGTGGTGAGAGTACAACGATCGGTAAACTGATGCGAAAGTATGGCTTCATCGAAGCCATACGTGATTTCTCCAATCAGGGCAAGCCGATTTTTGGAACATGCGCGGGTATGATTGTTCTGGCCAAACAAATTGCCGGTGGCGAACCAGGGCATTTGGAGCTAATGGATATTACGGTGGCTCGGAATGCATTCGGTCGTCAACGGGAAAGCTTTGAATGTGATCTGGAGGTTAAAGGAATTGATGAGCCAGTGCGTGCTGTTTTTATACGTGCACCGCTTATCAACGAGGTAGGCCCGGGTGTAGATGTGCTTACAGTCTATAATGATGAGATTGTAACTGCACGGGAGGGTAACCTGCTGGTGTCTTCTTTTCATCCAGAATTGACCGATGATTTCAGACTGCATCAATATTTTACTGATATGGTAGAGGCTACTAGGCAAGTGCAACAACAGAATCGCATATAAGAACATCCTGACTCTTTCAAAGCTGTAAGCAGCAATTTGAAAGAGTTTAGGCTGTTTTCAGGAGGGAAACTTTGTGTTAGACGTAAAAGTATTACGCAGTGATTACGCTCGAGTTGAACAAGCCTTAGAGAAACGGGGTAAATCACTGGATTTAATTGCTGATTTTCCACAACTTGATCTACGCAGACGTGAATTACTGCAAGAAACAGAAGGTCTTAAGAACCGTCGTAATACGGTTTCTGGTGAAGTAGCGAAGAAGAAAAAGAATGGTGAGCCAGCAGATGACCTAATTGCAGAAATGCGTACGGTATCTGACCGAATTAAAGAGCTTGATGACGAAGTACGTGAATTGGAAGTTCAGATTGCTGAACTTACTATGAGTATTCCGAATATTCCTCATGATTCAGTTCCATTTGGTAAATCTGAGGATGATAACGTAGAATTGCGTCGCTGGTCGGAGCCAAAAGAATTCGAATTTACTCCGAAATCACATTGGGAGCTTGCGCAGCAGCTCGATATTATTGATTTTGAAGCTGCAGCGAAGGTTACGGGATCTCGGTTTGTTTTTTATAAAGGACTGGGAGCACGTTTAGAGCGGGCGCTTATTAACTTTATGATGGATCTGCACAGTGGTGAGCATAACTATGAAGAAATGCTGCCGCCTTACATTGTGAATAAAGACAGCTTGTACGGAACAGGGCAACTTCCTAAGTTTGAGGAAGATCTGTTTAAGTTACGTGATACTGAATACTATTTGATTCCTACAGCGGAAGTACCTGTAACCAACTACTATCGCGAAGAGATTTTGACAGCAGCAGATCTACCTAAGTATCATGTAGCTTACAGCTCTTGTTTCCGTTCTGAGGCGGGTTCAGCTGGCCGTGATACTCGGGGTCTGATCCGTCAGCATCAATTCAACAAGGTAGAGCTGGTGAAGCTTACTACACCTGAATCCTCTTATGAGGAGTTAGAAAAAATGACAGCAGATGCTGAGCGTGTGCTGCAGCTTCTTGGATTGCCTTATCGCGTACTTGGGCTATGTACAGCTGATATGGGCTTTACATCGGCTAAGACGTACGATTTGGAAGTATGGCTGCCTGAGAGTGGAATGTACCGTGAGATCTCTTCTTGCTCAAATACGGAGGACTTCCAAGCGCGTCGGGCAAATATTCGTTTCCGTAAAGATCCGAAATCCAAACCTGAATTTGTTCATACACTGAACGGATCTGCTTTGGCTGTTGGGCGTACTGTTGCAGCAATTCTTGAGAATTATCAGCAAGAGGATGGTAGTGTTCTGATTCCGGAATGTCTACAACCATATATGCGCAATGTAAAATCGATCCAACCTAAAATTATTTAAGAAAATAGTTGCTTTTTCTTCGCACCATATGGTACAATTACTAATGCATGTGAAATTTATATGCATTTGGAGAGGTACCGAAGCGGTCATAACGGGGCGGTCTTGAAAACCGTTAGGGTGCAAGCCCACATGGGTTCGAATCCCATCCTCTCCGCCATTCCTTTATGAAATTTAAGAAATAAGCAGATAGAAACCGTCTCCTTTGGAGGCGGTTTTTTTGTTGTGCTTGAACTGGTACAGTTTTAGTTATTGTTTGATGAACCTAGTTCCATTGAGAATAAAAAGATTGATTTCTCCGCAATGTATTAGAGAAGGAGGATGATCATAATTATGGACAGACAATTGGAAGTAGATCAGCATAATCTTGTCTCGGCCTGGCAAGAACGCCTGCCTGCGTTAATGGAGGATGGGGACAGTTTCAATGTACTAGCGGATGATGGTGATCCGAATAGTCTGCTTATTCATTTTAATGCAGCAGGACGTCAAGGATACTCACTTGATTTTCGTTGCAGGTATGTAGATAGCAGGGAGGTCGCTGTTGATCTGCTTGATGTGGAGCAGAGTGGAATTCATATTGATGAGCATAGTGATGCAGTACAGCTATTAGCACAGCAGTATTCACGACAAATTCACGAATGTGCTCAGGCTCTACAGAATATAACTAATCCTTAGGAGGAATGAACAATGTCAAAGCCAAAAAGTATTCCAGTTCCCGGGGCACAGCCCAACGATGGCCAGCGTAGAAAGGAGCATAATTCTTCTGCACCAGAACCACTTTCTGGCTCTAAAAAGGTGAAGCAGGCTAATCATGTAGACCATCATAATCCGCAAGGATAACAAATAAAAACAATAAGAATTATAAAGAAGTGTTTCTTGATTTTTACAAATAGTTTATGATAAGTGGGGGAGATTTTTTTTACATGGGAGAGGAGAAAAATAATGAACAAAAAATGGGGTTTATCGGCCGCGGCACTGTTGCTTACAGCAGCAGTAATTCTGCCGGGATGTGCAAGTAAACAGGAGGCGCCAAAAGAGGCCTTAAAATCAGCTGCGTCAAAAGCGACTACGATGTCTTCATATGAGATGAAGAGTAAATTCTCGATCAATGATCTAACCATCGAGACTGCTGATGCTGAATCTGCTGCAATGACCACACAGGTACTCAGCATGCTCAAGAATGCTGATATTACCGTCGACGGGGTTTATCAGGCTGATCCAATGCAGACAGAGCTAACTATGGTTCTGAATCTCAAGGGCGATATGAGCATGAGCTTCAATGTCCCTATGGTGATGACCACTGAGAAGTTGTATGTTAAGATTCCATCGATTCCGTTCTTCCCGATTCCGGAGACAATCGTTAACAAGTTTGTAGAGGTGGATCTGAAGGCGTTGGCAGAGCAAGAGGGTGCTGAGTTTAATCCAAGCTCTCTGGATACGCAGAAAATGCAAAAGTTCTCTAATGAAGTGATGGACACTGTACTAGCTGAATATGATGAAGGAAAGTATTTCAAAGAGCTTAGTCCAAAGGAAGCAAATTTACCAGAAGGTGTTGAAGCTAAACAAGTCGTTCAGTTCCAAGTGACAAACGATAATGTTAAAGAAGCAATCACCATCTTTGTGAATAATGCCCTGCCTAAAATCATTGATATTGTGAGCAAGGAAGAATACAAGGATATGCTGCAGATTAATGATGCTGATCTGGCTAAGGCTAAAGAAGAGATCACATCAAGTGAAACTAGAACTGAATTCGATAAGAGTTTGGCGGATCTTGATAAGTATCTTACAATTAATCAGTTCCACTACAATACAGCGATCAATAAAGACGGATTCCCTGTGTATCAGGATTTATTGATGGACATTAAAGTAAATGATCCGGAAGATGGCACGAACGTAGCCTTCTCTGTAAACGGAACAGGTCAATATGGCAAGATTAACGAGAAGCCAGCGTTCAAGATTGGCATTCCTCAGGGCGATGATGTAATTACAATGGATCAACTAGAGGAGCAATTCGGTAGCTTGGGGACTTATTAATAAGAAGTTACGAGAGAAAGACCCGCATGTTGCGTATGATATACGCCCATGCGGGTCTTTTTATTCGAAAAAAAGATTTTAATTCTGAACGAGTCAGTAGGAAGTTATTTATGTTCATCCGGTAATACATCTTCGGCCAATATTGAGTAGGTTTGATGATCCTGCCACTGGCCGTTTATTTTGAGATACCGGCGGGCGATACCTTCAGGTTTAAATCCGCTCTTCTCCAGCACCCTCCGAGAAGCCTCGTTATGCAATAAGATGGCTGCTTGAACCCTATGAAGACCTAAGGCTCGAAAAGCGTAGCCGAGAACTAATCCGACCGCAGCGGTCATGTAACCTTTTGCCTGCATCCGATGATCCATTAAATAGCCTAAATCAGCATACTGAGCTACACCTCTTGAGACATTAGATAGCGTGATTTGACCTATTAGTTGTCCATCAAGCAGATAGACACCGAACATATAGGCTTTGTCCTCCAGAGCATCCTCCAGACGCTGATTGATGATCCGTCGTTGACTCTCCAAAGTGTAGAATTGCTCATCGCGTTTTGGTTCAAATGGTTCATGTATTAGTCGATTATTCAAACGCAGCTCTAGTAAGTTCTCTGTATCCTTTAGCTCTAGAGGAGAAATATAGATGCCATGTGAGGTATGATATAAAGTAAGGGTCATTTCAGGTCTCTCCTTTTTCTAAATATAAGAAAGTATAAGTTTAGCACCTATACTTTATGTTTTATATTTCTCGCTTAAACGCTTACCGTCCTTATAAGGACGCCGAAGGCGTTTATGCTTGTTTCGATGGTTTTTGACGTAAACGACGAAAGAATGAGGTCAGTAGGTCTGCACATTCTTCTTGTAAAATCCCCTGAATCACTTCGGTGCGATGGTTAAAACGCGGTTCTTCAAGCAAGTTCATGAGGGTCCCAGCACATCCAGCCTTAGGATCAGGAGTGCCATATACAGTGAGGGGTACTCTTGATTGTACAATCGCTCCCGCACACATAGGACAAGGCTCTAAAGTAACATACAGCTGGCAATCCAGCAGTCGCCATGAGTTCAAGACATTGCTGGCCTCACGAATGGCAACCATTTCTGCATGAGCTGTAGAATCCATTGTAGTTTCTCTTAAATTGTATCCACGTCCGATAATTTCACCATGCCATACGATGATCGCCCCAATGGGAACCTCCCCTAATGCTTCAGCCTTGCGGGCTTCTGCTATCGCCTGCCTCATCCAGTGTTCATGAACCGCTCGCATATCATCTAACGATCCACCTGCTTTAATATTCAAGATCATCTTCCCTTCCTTTATATCCATTGTACAACGAACAAATATTCGTTCTTAACAAAATGTGCATAACTCTGTGGATAACCGCCTACTTATGCACATTTTTGTACACATCGTTTTATAATAAAATGTTTATATGTGCATAAGCTGTGGATGGTTTCTTAAAATATAAGAAAATATAAGTTTCACGCTATACTTATCCTTATATTTCGCGATATTTCGCGCTTAAAACGCTTCCCGTCCGTATAAGGACGTCGAAGGCATTTATACTTTTATATTGTAGAGAAAGACCTTTTGAATTTCAATATTTCTTGAACAGGAACGCTTCATTGAAATGTCTTTTCAAATGTGAGGGCAAAAGGTATGATGTTTATTGTAGGCCCCGCAAGGATTTACCAGTGGATAAGAGGTGAACAAACAGTTTGTCCATAAAGACAAAACTATCTGCTATTATTTTTGGGGCGGTGTTGCTAATTTTAGCACTGAACCTGACATTTAACCTTTATGCCGCCCAAAATAATCTACGGAATGAAAGTATTAATAATATGCAACTAACCGCTATGCAAATGGCCGTTTCTGTAGAACAAAGTAACTATAGCTCTAACTATGTAGAATATCAAATTGCGCATAATTTAAGGATGGCGGCTATCTTTGCCTCCGAGGAGCTGGACCCTGACTATAAGAATGTGACGAATGAAGAACTCAAGGCCCTAACTTCCAAGGTGGGCGTGTCTAATATTTCAATTCTGGTAAAGACTGATAATGATATTGTAATAGCAAGGTCTTCGGTGCCTAGTGATATTGGGGTGTCCACAAAGGACTGGGGGTACTGGTATCTGGCCTTTTTGGAGTTGTTCGATAATCAGGAGGTATCCGTGGGTCAGGGGCAGGCCATGGACCATTTTTGGTCAGGCCCTTTTGATTATTCAACCTACAATCTCGATTTCATTGAGAAGTGGGGATATTACCATGATGAAGAGAGCAACTACATCATAAATCCTGTTATTCTTAATACTGCAGCCAGCGACTATGTTAAGATTACCAATCCCGATCAAATCGCAGCGCAGACAAAAGAAGCTAATCCAGGGATCTTAGAACTCACAGGATTTAACCCAGTAACATTTGGTTCAGCAAGTATGAAGGCTGACGGAACTGACACATTGAATAAGAATCTTGGTAACCGTCCCATTAAGTACGGCACCTATACTTATGGTAATGTGGAGCAGGATAGAACAGCAATTCTATTGGCTCAGGAGAAGCAGAAGCCGGTTACACTGGAGACGAAAGTGCTTGGAAAAAGAGTGCTCAAAAGCTTCATCCCTATCCAATCACCTGGAGTGAAAGCTTATGTGATTGGAGTCGTTTTGGATTACTCCGTGATTTCATCTGTAGTTCATGAACAATTAATTAATAATCTGACAACGTCACTGTTATTACTTACATTATTCTTGTTATGTAGTTACATACTGTCTGGATTTGTTACTCGTCCTATTCAGGCGATACTTGCCAAAGTCAACGATGTAGCCAAAGGGAAATTCGAGCCTCCACTTAAGGTAACTAGCCGGGATGAGTTAGGGCAGCTGGCACTACGAATCAACGCTATGACGGCTCATCTCATGCAGCGCACTAATCGACTCAAACAGACACTGGAAGAGAATCGAGCAGTTAAGGAGCATTTGGAATCGGTTATTAATGGAACCTCTGATGCGATACATACGATCGATATGGACGGCCGAATTACTAGTACGAACAGAGCCTTCGAAGAGCTGTATGGATGGAGTGCCAAAGAGGTGCTAGGGAATAAGCCTTACCTTGTGCCTGCGACAGCGCTTAAGCAGGAGGAAGAGCGGCTTGATGCGTTAAAGAGTGGTGCGGTTCTACCACCAATTGAAACCATAAGACTTAAACGTGATGGAACAATTGTTGAAGTTAGTGTTAGTACCTCAGTGATTCGTGATGAAGACGGGTATCCACATTCCTTTATTCACGTCTCACGTGATATGACGGAACGTAACCGAATGGAGGAACTGCTTAGACGCTCTGAGAAGCTGACTACAGTTGGCCAATTAGCCGCGGGAGTAGCTCATGAGATTCGTAATCCTCTTACGACGCTAAAAGGATTTCTGCAGCTTCAACAAGAAAAGCAGATTTTGGTCCCCCTCCATATTGAACTGATGTTGTCCGAGCTCGAGCGGATTAATCTGATCGTAAGTGAATTTTTGATTTTGGCCAAGCCTCAAGCTGTTCATTTCCAGGAAAAAGATGTGCGGGATATCCTTGGTGACGTGGTTTCTCTATTAGATAGTCAAGCTCATTTGTTTGGGATTCAGTTTAGTGCGACATTCTCTGAATATCCATCCACCGTACATTGTGAAGTGAACCAGCTAAAGCAGGTATTTATTAACATCGTCAAAAATGCTATTGAAGCTATGCCTGATGGTGGTGTGATTTCAATGGAGTTAAGAAATACTTTAGATTCTGTCTTCATTCTTATTTCAGATCAAGGCGAAGGAATTCCTAAGGACATGCTGCCAAAGCTGGGTGAGCCCTTCTTCACCAATAAGGAGTCGGGAACAGGTTTAGGGCTAATGATTAGCCAACGTATTATTCAGGCTCATAAGGGTCATTTGGAAATACAAAGTGAAGTGGGTCAAGGGACAACTGTTATGATCAAGCTGCCTGCAGCTGGTACGGATACCCCTTGGCTTAATATTAAGGATGAACGGAGTGAAGGACAACGTGAGAATTAATAAATTCATCAGTGAGACAGGGTACTGTTCACGCCGTGAAGCAGATAAGCTGGTGGAAGGTGGTAGAGTTACGATCAACGGACAACCTGCTGTGCTTGGCAGTCAGGCCGTTCCAGGCGATGATGTGAGAATAGATGGTATTGCGCTTGAAACATCAAGCCAGACGGTTTACATTGCGTTAAACAAGCCTGTGGGTATCACTTCAACTACAGAGCAGCATATTAAGGGGAATATTGTTGATTTTGTGGGTCATCATGAGCGAATCTTCCCGATTGGGCGGCTCGATAAGGATTCAGAGGGATTGATTCTGCTTACCAATGATGGGGACATCGTTAACAAGATTTTGCGGGCCGAAGGTCGGCATGAAAAAGAGTATGTTGTTACTGTAGACAGACCGATTACGCCATCATTTATTACCGGCATGTCCAGTGGCGTAAAGATATTAGGTGAAAAGACGCTGCCTTGTGAGGTCACTCGTATTACAGAGCGTGTATTCCGTATTATTTTGACGGAGGGTAAGAATCGTCAGATCCGCCGTATGTGCAGCGCTTTTGGCTACGAGGTTAGAAAGCTGCAACGCATTCGGATTATGAATATTCGTCTAGGGGCATTACAAACAGGAGAATGGCGTGAGCTGTCTGCTGAAGAGAAGCAAGAACTTGGAGCTACACTGAACTATAAACTTCTATAACGCAGAAGAACCTAGATTTGAATACAATGTGTCAAAAAAGAGCTGTTCCATCGGTCTAAGACCTTGGGACAGCTCTTTATGCTTGTAATAGGATAATCATTATTCATCGGAAGGAGCAATACCTGAGAACTCTTTGGTTTCTTGATATTTACGAATAATGGATACTTCAACCCGGCGGTTCTTACTTCGTCCAACAGCTGTTGTATTTTCAGAAATGGGGTGGTACTCCCCATAACCAATCGCACTAAATTTCCGTGGATTCAGATTCGTATTCGTCAGCAAGATCTTCATAAACTGAAGGGCACGATCCGCGCTCAGGTCCCAGTTGGAAGAATAATTGCTATTAGAGATAGGGATATTGTCGGTATGTCCTTGCACGACTACGTCATAATCCGGGAATTGCTGCAGCATGGTTGAGATGGACTTTGCTAATTGACGAGAATCATCTTTAACTACAGCCTGTCCGGAAGCGAACAGCGCGTTATCGCTTATCGTAATCATAAGCTGAGACTGATTGAGCTTAGTGCTAAGAAGATCGGTTAGACCGTTCTTGCTGATATATTGATCAAACTGCTTTTTAAGCTTCTCTAAATCCTCTTGTTCCTTTTGCCGCAGCTTAGCCATTTCTGTTTGTTCGTTTTTCTTGGCTACTGATTTATCCATTTGATCATTTTTTCCTAAATCCTCTTGAGTCTTAGATGGCATTGCCGCCCGCTCTTCAAGAATACCTGTGCCGCCATTAAGAGCGGAACTGAAGGCTTGACTCATCTCTTCGAATTTTTTGGCATCCGTTGCACTCATAGAATACATTACGATGAACAAGGCTACCAGAAGGGTCATAAGATCAGAATATGGCAGTAGCCACGATTCATCGGCGTGTTCTTCATGCTCCTCGTGTCGTTTAGTCTTTTTGCTCACCCGATCCACCCTCCTTCTGATCATTTAACTTAGCTCGTTCCGAAGGTGTCAGGAAGACAGCAAGCTTCTGATTGATGGCAATAGTGGATACACCGGATTGTATGGACAGTAGACCTTCAACCATCATCATTCGAACTTCAATTTCACGTTTGGAAAGTCGTTTTAGCTTATTGGCAATAGGATGCCATAATACGTAACCTGTAAAGATACCGAGTAGTGTTGCAATGAAGGCAGCCCCGATTGCTGCAGCCAATTTGTTCATATCACTCATATCAGCCAGAGCGGCGATAAGTCCAATAACAGCCCCGAGTACCCCGAGTGTAGGAGCATACATACCTGCTTGTGTGAAAATGAGCGCGCCTGCTTTATGTCTATCCTCTGTGGCATGGATGTCCTCCATGAGAACATCGCGGACAAAGTCCTGGTCATTCCCATCAATAATCATCCGCATGCCGTTTCTGAGGAAGTTATCTTCTATTTCATCGACTTTAGATTCAAGAGCCAGTAGACCTTCACGCCGTGTAATAGAAGCCCATTCCATAAACATAGTAATTAATTCCGATTTACTGATTAATTTCTTTTTGACAAAAATTATTTTAAACAGACTTGGAATCTTTTTGACCTCCGAGATTGGAAAGGCCATAAAGATGGAGGCCGCCGTCCCCACTAAGATAATAACGTAAGCAGCGGGTGTGGCTAAAGCGTGAAGAGGAGCGTGCTTGAGGATCATACCCCAAATTACTGCAACTAGACCAAAAATTAAACCGAGTATTGTTGAAATTTCCATTATGCACCTCGTCCATGAGATTATAAGATGTGTTCCGACAAAGCCGCGTATATCATCCTTGAAACAGCGGCAAGGCACTCTGTTCGAAACCGAATAACGTATATTCTTATTTATCGACATCATTCCGTTTTTTGTGAAGTCATTTTTTCGGCTATAATGGATAAGGTAAGTAATTATTCATCTGTGGAGAAAACGGAGTGATACATGTGGGTGTAAAGCATGGTAGAGATTACGGTGAAATTCTGACGGATTTAACCGAGGCTGTCGGACGAATTTCCGATGGGTACTTATTTTTTGAAATGGATCCGGAAGAGTGGCAAGAACTGCCGCAGGAATCCAAGCTGGAGGTATGGGAGGCGCTGGCTGAGGATCTTTTCTTCGCGCTGGGTAATGAACCTATGATTGAGGTGGGGAGCGGCGTTATCATCTACGATAAGGACACGCACCGCATTAATATTTTAGTCGGAGAAGAGGATTTAGCCTCTGTTGTTTTGATTTAAGAAGAGGGGCCGGCGGGGCGTAATTTGCCCGTAGTTAGTAGCCCGTGTTAAAATTGGTGTAGCCGAGTTATAATCGCTGGGATTCTTGAATACATTTAATCGAAAATATTGCCTTTATCCTGGCACATCCCTTGGACCTCAGAAGCTAAGGGATGTTTTGTTTAACGAATAAGACGAGTAAAGGGACCTGCGGATTTTACTGCAATTTTTAGTAAGGGAGGAAACGAATTGTTATTTACCGAAGAAGAACTGCGTGAGCAGATCAGCAAGCTGGAAGGTTGGAAGCTGGAAGAGAATACCATGGTGCGAAAATATATGTTCAGCCAATATATGAAGGGTATTGCTTTCGTTGATGAAGTAGCCACCATTTCAGAAGCCTTTGATCACCATCCACATATTACGATTGATTATAAGACAGTGACTTTACGACTGAAATCAAATGAGGAAGACGGAATTACAGCTCTAGATATTCGAGAGGCACATGAATTTAATGAAGCCTTTGAGAAAAATCGTTAGTGTCGCCCAAACTCATAAATAAACGCCCGTGCGCAGATAGTGAACTATCTTCTGGCACGGGCGTTTTTAGTTGCTTAGGTAGTAGTTACTGTTACTTTTTCTCTGAGAGCCAGAGGGCGACGTTTGCAATCTCCTCAGGGGCTAGCTTTTCTTTAAAGGAAGGCATTTGACCTCGTCCTTTAGTGACGATACTGTAGATTTCTTCAGCATCATGCTGACCGCCTTCATTTTGAAGACTGGGTCCAACTCCACCTTGAAGCTGATCGCCGTGACAGGTGATACAGCTGGCTTTCACGGTTGCTTCGGCCTTTGCCGCATCCAATTGGACTTCCGGCATCGTCGGCTTATTCTGTTCAGCTACCTCTTCTTTACCTGGAAGTGTAAACATAAGTACTACCGCAAAGGCACAGGCGGCAAAAAACAAACCGCTCATGATCCATTTCTGCATCCCAGTTCGTCCCTTCTATGTAAGCTGCTCCCTACATTATAGCTCAAGGTGAAGCGTTATCATAGGGTTTGTGACAAAAAAATGAACGATAATGCCATCAAATCATTGAAAAATATGGAATTTTATATTATTTATCATAGACCATGCAATAAAAAGGTTTGTTTCCTGTGGGGGTTAGGCGTTCATACGTATCGGTAATTGTAAATCCACACTTTTGGTAAGTTCGGATCGCCCGCTGGTTCCAGGTCAATACCTCTAGATCAATCTCACGCTCAGGATAACGAAGCAAGGCTGTTTGCACGATTACATCCATGAATATTTTTCCTAGACCTTGACCACATAGATCAGGGCGCATACCAATCCCCAAGCGAACAACACCTTCCATTGGAAACAACTGCGCGAATCCACACAACATCCCTTGCCCATTTAATATGGAGACATATTGCTCATTCCGTAGCTGCGGGTCACCGAACTCGATTCCAAGAGCCTGCATTTGCTCCCACGGCATCCAGCCGTAAATATTATAAGGGGCAGTGTAATCCCAGTTGCAAATCTCTTCCGCGTGACTGGTCTCCATAGGCGCTACATGAAAAGTAACAGGGGGATTTATCATAAGGTCAAGAACCTCCTTTCACGGGGCGACTTAAAATGTCTTGTATTTCTAGCTTAAAATACTTATGGTCCTTATAAGGAGATCGAAGGCGTTTATGCTTGTAACTAATTATATACAAAAAGAGGCATGGTCGACTCAGAAATTTATGAAGATTATTGTTTTACAAATTCTGAGAGGGGTAAATACTAAATAAGACAAAAAACAAGCTCTTCCCCAAGAATCAACATCTTGGAAAAGAGCCTATGTACGATTTACTTATTGAACATCATCATTATCTTCTGTCTCAGAAGCAACAGAATGATAAGCATCCGTGCTCATAATTCGTTTAGCACCGATGTAGCGTTTCACGTAGTAGCTATCACTCAGGGAGCTAATCGTTACACCGCGTGAGGAAGATGCGTGTGCAAACTTGCCTTCACCGACATAAATACCGACATGGGAGACACCCTTACCACTTGTATTGAAGAATACAAGATCTCCAGATCTTAAATCATCTTGGGAGATAGCAGTACCCATTTGATACTGGGAACCTGATTGGTGTGGTAGGTTTATACCAATTTTATCAAATACATACATTGTAAATCCGGAGCAATCAAATCCATTTGTGGAGATGCCGCCGGATACGTACTTAGTTCCGATGGTCTTGTCGATCACTTTATCCATTTTGGAATCCGCGAAAGCGCTTCCTGCTCCGATGGTGAAAATAATGGAAAAGCTAAGTACTGCTGCTGCTAGCTTCTTCTTCAAAAGTTTATACCCCTTCCGGATGCCTACGAGGTTAGCTTAAGGGTTCGGTTGAAGGTCCCCTATGACCCCTCTAAAAATGGAGGTCAATTCACCCAAAGTTGGTTCCCCCGTTTTCCTAATAGTTAGGAAACTCGGCTGATACTGTTGATTAGGAATAGCTTGTAATCAATACATGACAAAACCTTTGTAAATAACAACTTAATGATTACAAAAATGTTACTAAAATCTTACTGCAGTTATTGTAACAAACAGAGTGCCGCTTGGCAATCGTTTTTAACATAATCATGCAGAAAATTTCGTTTTTTTAAAGACAAAATGCATATGTAAGCGATAATATTAAACTAATTTTTATATTTATTGAAATTTTTATCAAATAAAAGTGTTTAAAGTCCGTTCTGGAGGTGTAAAGAATATAATAAGGCAAAATAAAACCTGGATTCGATTAAGTTAATAATCAAACCCAGGTCTATATAATGTAATTGTGAGGTTATAGTTGTGGGGAAGTATTAATCGTAGGCTATAGCTTGATATGAGGAAGTACTCATTACTCTTTTAGCACCAACGTAGCGATTGGCCCAGTAGGACTGGCTAAGTGAAGTGATGGTCACGCCATATGAAGATGATGATTGTGCGAATTTTCCGTTTCCAACATAAATGCCGACATGGGATACGCCGTTGCCTAATGTGTTAAAGAAAACTAGGTCACCTGAACGTAATTTACTTTTGGCTACAGGAGTTCCGACATTATATTGAGCTTTTGAAGTACGGGGCAAAGAAAGACCCACCTTCTTGAATACATACGTAGTAAATCCAGAACAGTCAAACCCGGCAGTGCTAGTGCCTCCGGTTTTATAGGCAACTCCAATTGTCTTTGAAATAACACTGTCCATCTTAGAATCTGCAAAGGCACTTCCTCCACCAATAGAGAACGCCATCACAAGTCCTAGCGCCGCAGCGACGCATGCTTTTCTTAAATTCTTCAAAAAAATTGTACCCCTTCCAATGCCTGTGAGGTTAGCTTAAGGATTCGGTAGAAGGTTCCCCTATGATCACTGCAAAGCGAGATCAATTCACCCAAAATATGGTTCCCCCACTTCCCGGTGCAAGGAATTCGGCGTTTTATGCACCAGATAGTGACTTATCGACATGACTACGACAAATACATGAAGTTATGTAGAAATCGTTTCAAATGATTACAAACTTGTTACCAATGGAACAGGACTTATTGTAACAAAGTCTTTACGATTTTGCAAATCCTCATAATTTGTCTATAACGCGAAAGAGTCCCAGCTCCTGATTCAGGAACCGGGACTCTTATATTATGTTCTGTAATGCTTCAAATTATTGTGGAAATGCTTTACTGTGCCATAGATGATACTGAGCTGAAATTCCCCACATTTTGAAGAGTGTTGAGGGCAGTGATGAAAGTTGACGAATAAGAAGTGCTGGTAGGCCAGGACAGAAGATACCCGTTAGTCCGCACACTAGCAAAAGGATCAGGCCTGCTGCACCAAGTATGATTGAAATTCCTATTGCCGGAATCAGCGACTTCAAGCAAATGAATAAGGAGGAGAACATCCCCGTGCCGCTGGTATAACCAAACTGCATATATAGAAGGAACAGGCGCACGATAAAGATGTATATAAGCCATGCCAATACGTATGGAACTAGATGAAGTAACAAAGAGTAGTTCAGAAAGGAGGACAAGAATAGCCCGTACATTTTTGGAGCAAGCCAGTATAACGGAAGTAGAGCCAGCACCCATTCGATTAGACTGAAGATAAACACTGGAAATCCATAAAGCTTCATACCGGGAAAAAAGAACAGGCCCCGCTCTCCTTTTCGCTCCTGATGGAGTTCATGCAGTAATCCTGCCCTTATGAAGGGGGAGAGTAGCAGTCGTAAGACAACAAGCCCTAGGAACATCCATAACCAAGTACGTATCGCAGGATCTGTGTTTAAGCTGAACTGCCCTTCGACATAATAGAGTAGTCTGCCCATTCCGCTGCCACCAGCGTCTTTATCTGGATAGCGCAGTAGAATTGGAACGATAGCAGACCGGATGAAGCCGTACATAAAGTAGCCCCAGAGCAGTCGGTAGATGAAGAGCAGAATCAGAATATAAAATTGCTCCTTCATGCTTTGCCAGCCGCGGGTTATCGATGTTCTCACAATCATTCACCTCACCAGACAAGAGTTCCGAGCACAGTTTCAACTAGTTTAGTTACACTTAATGTCCAGCGGGAGAGCGTTTTGGGCTCTATTTCCGCCAGTCTGAAGTTGTTCAGATGTTTGCTTTCTAAAAGAACGGTATGCTCAGGATCAATCTCAGCAGAGAGGAGAAGCTTATCGCTTAACAATTGGAATGTAGTCTCTGCCCCTTCACCGCTCCAGACCTGCTCTGTCGCAGAGCCATCGTCGAATGTGAATCTAATGGGAACGTCAACATAATGGCTCCCTTTGTTTGTAATCTTTACAATGGATTCATAGCTCTGAGCATCGCTGTTGCCATTCTTTTTGATCGTAATCGTATCTACTGAGAAATCAGGAGCACCACCACCATAAATATAATCTTCGAAATAAGGCTGCCATGATTTTTTGGTTATCTTCTCAACGACTTTTTGAAAATCAGACGTAGTGGGGTGCTGGAAACGGAATTTACGTGCGTAAGTGGACATGATGCTGTTCATTGCCTTAGTGCCAACTTGCCGTTCAATATCCTTAAGTACTAGCTTTCCGCGAATATACACATTCCGGCTATAGGATTCTGTCCCGGCATATCTCCATGTCTCTAAATTTAGCGGCTCTGATTTGGTCACCAAGCTGGACTGAAGAGGGAGATTCGTTTTGATGCCATATTCTTGCTCCATGAGTCTGTCTTCAGCATAAGAAGTGAAGCTTTCGTCTAGCCAAGCCTCTTCGAATTCATTGCTGGCTACCATGCCGTAAAAGTATTGATGGCCAATTTCATGAACGACGGTTCTTTCAAGTGAGGTGTCAGGAGAAGAGTCTGTGGCTCCAAACGCTGTAATGAGTGTTGGATACTCCATTCCTCCAGCCCCATTCCCCTCCTTAGGCGGAACGATAATAGACAGAGTCGAGTAGGGATAAGGACCATACCATTTGCTGAAGTAGGTCAGAGCTGCCTTAGCGGCCTGAAGGTATCGTTCCTTTAAGTCTTTGTGTAATGGATCGAGATACACCTTAATCCGTACACCAGGCACTTCTGGCGTAGAGAAGGCTTCTTCGGCTACTGTAAAATCAGGGGATGCCGCCCACGCAAAGTCATGGACATCGTCAGCGTAGAATTGATATATTTTTTGATCTTGCTTTAGCTTGGCATTCTTCACAGGAAATCCGGTCGCAGCTACCGTGTAGTCGGAAGGAACCGCAATCGTTACATTAAAGATTCCAAAATCGCTGTAAAATTCAGAGGTGCCGTGGTACTGATGCAAATCCCAGCCTTCCTCCTTAACCCCACGTGTGCCCATAGGCTCGTATACACTAAGTTTAGGGAACCATTGCCCAGCCATCACGAAATTTCCTGATGCGCCCATACGGGCAAATATTTTGGGGAGCTGGACCTCGTACTGGAGTTTAAGCGTGACACTTTCTCCGCCATTAACCGGCTGTGGGAGATGAACCTTTAGGAGTGTCTTATCGTTGACGTTACCATCATCGGGTTGTACAAATTGCACTCTTTGCATTAGTGATGTTCCTTCTGATGTGCGCAAATCGGTTAAAGTCATACTTCCGAAGCCGTTCTCTGGCATGGTGTCACCTCTGAGCGTTCCTCCGGACTCCTTCATAAAGGTAGTATCTGGTGAAGAAAAGGCATTTGGATACATATGAAAATATAGATCACTTACCGGTTTTACACCGGGGTGTGTCCAGGTTACCGTCTCAGAAGCGATTAAGGTTTCTGTATCAGGAACAAGCTGAACATTGATGTGATACTCGACAACTCGTTGACTTAATGCCTCTTCTGCTGGAACGGGGGCGCTATCAGGCAGTGTCTGCTGTGGTGCAGCTGCAGGAGCTGTGCCGCTTGAGGACTTGGCCTCTTTTAAAACAAAGCTAGTAACAGAAGATGTAGAGTTATCCCCCGAATAGACCCATATGCCTCCTAATAGCACGAGGGTGGCCAGGGTCGCAAAGATGATGATGTACCTTAATGACAGTGACTTCATAGTGTGATTCCTCCCGTGACAAGCATCTACGGGATGTATATGTTTGCAATCGCCGCATTATTAGCTAAAATTAAATTATTCGTAAGAGGAAGGGTGTGCACTCGTGGACAACATACAACCGGAGGGCAAGAAACAGATTGCCTTAAATATTGTGAATGCAAAAAGTAAACATAAAGGCTTTGGGGCAGGCTCTATAGAGCTCAATAACGTATCACCTGTCATTATTGATGGCGGGGAAGCAGTCATTGATATCGGTGCCATGCATGCCAAGAGTAAGGTTGAAAAGGGTATTAAATTCTCCATGAACCGTGAAGATGTACCTAATGGTAGACAGGTTTGGGTGGTATGGGTAGCAGTGGATCGTACACAGGATAGTCAATTCTATGGTGGAATAACGGCCTGCGAAATGTGGATCGATACGGAAGCGCGTCGCGGATGGAAAATTCTCGCCGAGCATGTCAATAAGTTGGATGCTGCTCTAAAACGAAAAATCGATGTGGAAGGGCTTGGCGCAGTTGAAAAAGCTGCCCTCAAATCCCTCTTGATCTCTCATAATGAGGCATGGTGGACTGCGTCCTCCGATGAGCTTAAGGCTGCACTGACCGAGTAGGTCAAGATTACCTGATACAGAAAAAAGGCTTCGACATCCTGAAATAGGAGAGTCGAAGCCTTTTTGAATTGAACACAATGAATTAGTTCACGATTTGCCTGCCGTACTAAGCTTGCGTTTGAGTTGACTTACTCTGGCTTGACTGATCCCAAGAATTTCAGCAAGCTCTTTCTGATTGGCATATGGATGTTCTTCTATGGCCTGTTCCAGGCGTTGACACATATCCTCTGTCTTCGTCTTCCGGATCGTGCTGCTGTGCTCTGACACTTCGCCTGCAAAATCTTGGCGCGTCTCAGGCACTTGAGACATGCGTTCAGGGTCGGCAATTTCTTTTAGACAGCTACTGCAAATAAATTGCTCTTTATAGTAGGTGACATGGTCGTGGCTTCTGCAAAACGTACATTCTGTCGAGGTGTACTTCCTGAGTATGATGGTGTTATCGTTTAATATAAAAAATTCGATAGGATCACCAATGTCGATATTACGAGTCATACGGATTTCTGCGGGAACCACAATTCTCCCAAGACTGTCTAAACTCCGGATCATGCCTGTATCCTTCATCCCATGTCCCTCATTTACATCTTTATATTTTGGTTGCTACTAACTATTATAGCAGTAATTGTGAGTTAAGAGAATGGGGTGAATATAATTAATGAAGCGGTTACATCCTTTGTGGGAGAGGTGAAAATTGAGTTTGGCCATCCTATGAATTCTACAATAAATAAGTAATAAAAAAGAAAAACCTCTTCAATTAATGAAGAGGTTAATTCAACCACCAGCGTTTAATATTGTTCCACAGGGAACGACTTTCTTCAGCAGGATCTACTTTGCTTTGTACATCATCGACAGCGGGAGCTTTGCCATGCTGATCACAGTATTCGGTGGGCTCAGTTCCACTAATGAAAGTCTCCAGTTCTTTTTCGGGACAGGCTGCTGTAGCTAGCTTACCGGATTGCGGATTGATGTATACACTGACTACGCCATCTGGAATGGGAAAAATCTTAGGCGGGATATTTTCCAACGCTTTTTCAGTAAACTCCGCGAAAATTGGAGCTGCCCGTCGACCATCGGTAGTTGTGATGTCGCGCCCCTTGTCATATCCAACCCAAACTGCAGTGGATAGCTCGGGGGTGAAGCCTACCATCCAGCCGTCTGTATCCGTAGTTCCAGTCTTGCCAGCTACCGGACGTTTGATTATAGAAGCTACGCGATTTCCTGTCCCCCCAGTCTCAAATACCCCCTCCATTAAACGGGTCAACACATAGGCGGCAGAAGGCTCTACAATGGCTTCACCTTTTGGCTGTGGTGCTTCATACAGCACCATACCATTAGAATCCGTTATTTTTAGAATGGCTGTGGTGGGCATTTTCTGACCACTGTTTCCAATAACAGCAAATGCCGCAGCCATTTCTAGCGGACTGATCGGTGAGGTACCGAGTGCCAGTGACGGCACGCTTTGAAGCGGACTATCAATGCCCATCTTGCCTGCCATCTCGCTCACCTTATCCGCGCCGATTTTCATGATCGTATTCACAGCATAGATATTGTCGGATGCTGCAATGGCTTGTCGCATATTGATTTCGCCCAGATACTTATCCCCGAAGTTCCGAGGCTGGTAGGTTTTGCGATTGTTATCATAATGGAACATCGTTGGCTGGCTTTTGAAAACGGAAAGACCAGTCATCTCTTTAGAAGAGAGTGCTGCTAAATACATGATCGGCTTAAAGGACGAGCCAGGCTGACGTGTGGTGGCTAGAGCATGGTTGTATTGGTTGGTACGATAATTTTTTCCGCCGACCATAGCTTTAATGTAGCCAGTGCGAGGATCGATGGAAACAAGAGCGGTCTCCAGATCACTCTTTTGATCCATCTCTTTGTCGACTGCTTGTTCTGCGGCATGCTGTATGTCAGGGTCAAGGGTAGTGTAAACATTTAGTCCCCCTTGTTCCAGCTCATCACTGCTGATGTGAAGAGATTCTGTGGCCAGATTGCGGATATAATCTCTGAAATAAGGTGCAACCACAGTGGTATCCTTCTGGCCTTGTGGTTTTAAGTTCAAGTCCTCCTGAACAGCCTGTCCTGCTTCTTCTTGTGTGATTTCTCCTAAATTGGTCATGACAGTTAAAATGATTTTTTGCCGTTTTTTAGCGTTGTCTAAATGATTGTACGGCGAATAATAGGTGGGTCCTTTTGGAATCCCAGCTAGCATGGTACTCTCTGCCAAGTCTAAGTCTGCTGCAGATTTACCAAAATACATTTGAGAGGCTGCTTCAATGCCATAGGCACCATGGCCATAGTAGATGTTATTTAAATACATGTTCAAGATTTCATCTTTGCTGTATTTCATCTCGAGCTGCATCGTATACAAGGCTTCTTTAGCTTTACGCGTCCACGTCTTCTCGTGGGATAGATAAAGATTTCTCGCGAGCTGCTGAGTTAGCGTGCTAGCCCCCTGCGTTCGGTTTCCCTCTTCCAGATTGACGAGCACGGCCCGAGCCATCCCCTTCATGTCAAATCCGGAATGCTCGTAAAATTTACGGTCCTCGACGGCTAGTGTGGCTTCAATGAGCAGGGGAGAAATTTGACTTAATTTGACCGGTTCACGGCTACGCCCGTCTGAGGTAAAGGTGGCAAGAATATTGCCCCTGGAGTCGAGTAGCTTGGAACGCACATCGTCGCCAATGGGAGGGAGATCTTTTTGGTATAGGTAACCGAGCAGAGCTCCCGTGGTCAGTAGAAACAATATAATCATGGCTACCAGCAGCCGGAATAAACGGCGGAAGCGGCTTTTTCGTTTGGATGGACTCGTTGATTCACGTGACATGACACCAGACTCCCTTCTCCTTGTATTATGGGAAAGGAACTGGAAGGATATTCATTGTATAACTAGGTGATCTGTTAAAGGGACTATCGCTGGAAGAGATTTAAATAGGAGATGACAAACTGTTTCCATTTTGTGACTATTCAATGGTGGATCATGCGTGCTTCAGGAGGTATAAAAGAGTAGAGATTGAAAGCTAGGGTATATATACAATAGGAGGTGTCACTATGAACTGGACGAAAAAGATTCACAGAAAGACAATAACCGCCCTTTCGGCGACGCTAATAATGGTTTCAGGCTGGGGCGCATCAGCTTCTTCTGTACATGCTGCGGCATCGGCTACACCAGCGGCGTGCGGCACTGGAGATCATGGGCTACTACAGTCTCTGCAAAACAAGCATTCAGGAGACGTATCCACACCGCTTACCTTTTCTGATGTTCAGTTTCTGAATGGAAATATCGGACGGGCAGCAGGCAATGGATTTATGATTGGCACTTCTGATGGAGGCTGCAATTTTCAAGAAATTTATGAAGGCCAATGGAGCTTTAAACAGATTGATTTTCCCGATAACGTGCATGGTTTTGCCCTTGCTTCTGTAGAAGACGGTCAAGCTCGATATTTAATCAGTACCTCTAATGGCGGCTCAGAATGGAAACGACTTTCGAATAAAGCTGTTAGCTTTGAAAGAATCGATTTTATCGACAGTAAGATTGGCTTCGGGTATAACAGGGCATCAACGTATTACACCAAGGACGGGGGACTTAGCTGGAGTATGATTTCAACCCCATCCAATACACGCGGTGCTTATTTCAGTGATCGTAATACCGGCTGGGCCGTTGTAACTGTGCCTGGAACCAGCTACCGGGTATTGAAGACTGAAGATGGTGGAAAAACTTGGAGTTTATCATTAAAGGTAGCCTTTACCGATCCAGAGTATGGGCAAATCACTTCAAAGGGAGATCAAGTTGATGTGGTTCTCTTTGGCGGCTCAGGGATGAGTCAAACCTCATACTCCCTATATACAAGTACGAATAAGGGTAAAAGCTGGAATAGAGTGATCGCTCAGGAAACTGCTGGGGGTGGGCCTGCTCCGGGTAGTGGGAAAGCTGTAGTAAATAAAGGGCCTGCTTCTGGCAGACCGGGAAATTTGGAGCTGATAGGGAACAATACGACCTTCTTGGTGGGTTATTCCGACGCAGCAGAAAAAGTAGCGGTAGGACGCACATATAACGGTGGCAAGCAGTGGACCAATCTTCCGGCGATTGCTGGGTATGAAGGAGTAATCTCGTTCACTAGTAATAAAGAAGGCTGGCTAGCCGTTCGCGAACGCGATTATTCATCGTTATATGTAACTAAAGATGGCGGCGCATCTTGGCAACTTAGATTTTCGTTGAAAATTTTGTCCTTGTAACGGGCGGGTTAGTAAAGGTAGCGAGCATAGCTTTTAGTTTTCTAAACGGTTCCTAAGGGAACCGTTTTTTTGTAATTATGAAGTTGGTTGCACTTGTGTACAGTTTTACTACATGTTCCAAGTGTGCTTTTATCCATCAATATGGTAAAATTTTATGAGCTAAGCTAGATCTAATGGATTCTGAGATTGAAATGCTTCTTTGAACTGGATATAGTGTACAATGGGAAAGCGAATAGGCCTTTGAATGAATATAAAAATGTTTAAGTTTTACGACAGGCGTTTTTCTTATGCAGAATGCAGAGGCTTGCAGAATGGAGGAACGTGTGATGCCCGAACTACAGTCTAACAAATATGACGTCTCTATTACGCTCGTGAGCCTTCAAGATGGTCAGCGGAATGTTATGAAAGCGAATGGAGAGGTAGTATCCAAAGGACCGCATCTATATATTCAATATGAAGAGTTAGAGCAAGGCCCTCGAGGAGAGGAAATTTCTGTTCGTACAACAATAAAGATTGCAGGCAATCAGCTAAAGCTAATCCGCCACGGTGGGATACAGTCGGAACAGAGCTTTCAATCCGGACGGCGTCTGCCGGGATTCTATCGTTCACCATATACACAGTTTAATCTTTCTACAGAAACGAACAAGCTGGACGTGGTGCGCGAAGGGCGCTCCCTAACGGTTGCATGGGAATATAATTTGTACGTATACGAGGAATTGTCAGGAAAGTTTGCTATTAGTTTGCATATACAGGAGGAACCGAAATTATGACACAGAGAAAGAATCCGTTGGAGCTAGTGAATGAACGGGTAAAAGAAGCCATTGCCGATGCAATTGTAAATGCAGGAATTGTTGCACCGGAAGAGGTTCCGGATATCGTACTGGAAGTACCAAGAGATAAGGCACACGGTGATTTGGCTACGAATGCTGCTATGCAGCTGACCAAGATCGCAAAACGTAACCCGCGCCAAATTGCTGAGGCAATTATAGAACATTTGGATACTAGCAGCGCTTCTATTGAAAAAGCTGAGATTGCCGGACCAGGCTTTATTAACTTTATGTTGTCCAAGAATTATTTGTATCCAATTATCAGCCTTGTTGCTGAGCAGGGTGATGATTATGGCCGTATTAACATCGGTCAAGGTCAGAAGGTTGAAATGGAGTTCGTCAGCGCTAATCCAACGGGTAGCCTTCATTTAGGACATGCTCGTGGTGCTGCTGTCGGTGATGCGCTTTGCAACGTGCTCGATTATGCAGGCTATCAGGTGACACGGGAATATTATATTAATGATGCCGGTAACCAGGTAGTCAACCTGTGCAAATCCATTGAAACTCGTTACCTGCAGGAGCTGGGTCAAGAAGCAGAAATGCCTGAAGACGGTTACCATGGCGAGGACATTAAGGGATTTGCTAAAGAGCTTGTGGCTGAAAAGGGTGATACACTACTCGAAATGAGCCCAAGTGACCGCGCAGCTTTTTTCCGGACTTATGGACTTAATAAAGAGCTCGATAAAATCAAACGTGATCTGGGACTATTTCGCGTAAACTTCGATATCTGGTTCAGTGAGACTTCCCTGTACGAGAACGGAGAAGTGTTACGCTCGCTAGACGAGCTTCGTGATCGTGGAGAAGTTTATGAGCAGGATGGGGCAACCTGGCTGCAAACGACTAAGTATGGCGATGATAAAGACCGCGTTCTGATTAAGAACGATGGCACATACACCTACCTTACACCGGACATTGCTTATCACAGCGATAAGTATGGCCGTGGTTACGATAAAATGATTAACATTTGGGGTGCGGATCATCATGGCTATATTCCGCGGATGAAAGCGGCGATGTCAGCACTTGGCAATGACCCTGAGAAGTTAGTGGTTCTGATTGCTCAGATGGTCAGCCTGTTCCAGAATGGTGAAAAGGTTAAAATGTCGAAACGTACCGGCAAAGCGGTTACGATGGAAGATTTGATGGAAGAAGTAGGAATCGATGCGATTCGTTATTTCTTCACTATGCGTAGCATGGATTCCCATCTCGATTTCGATATGGACTTGGCGATCTCTACTTCTAATGAGAACCCTGTATTCTACGTTCAATATGCGCATGCGCGTATCTGCAGCATCTTCCGTCAGGCAGAGGAGCAAGGGATCTCCATTCCTGATTACGCTGAGATTGACTTCTCCAAGCTGACAGCAGTGCATGAATATGATCTGCTGCGCAAAATTGGTGAGCTCCCAGCAGAAATTGCTGTTGCGGCTGAAGGTTATGCTCCACATCGCCTCATCCGTTATGTATATGAGCTGGCTGCGATGTTCCACAGTTATTACAAAGCTGAACGTGTAATCACTGAGGATGCCGCTCAAACCGTGGCACGTCTTGCACTGCTTGGTGCTGCGCGTACCACCATTGCTAATGTCCTGCGTCTTGTCGGTGTTTCTGCACCGGATCGCATGTAATTGAGGCATCAAACGACAAAAAATCCGCCTTCCGGTTCTCTGGGAGGCGGATTCTATTTTGTGCCGTTCTTCGCACCGGCACAAGCTGCGCTCACGTCAGAGTGACCCACCCGGTGCCCGGGCAGGGTCTATACGTTGGCGGAGACTGCCCGCTTGGCCCTCACTCCTGCTTTCAGCAGGCGTAGGGCATCGGCAGCGCCGCCGCCAAGGGATGCGCGTCGCTGCCCCTTGCGCAGCCGCACCGGGGACGCGGTGCGGCGCAAGAGCAGCTTCAGCTCCCTTGGCGAGAGCCCCGGTCGCACCGCGAGCAGCAGTGCAGCGGCTCCCGTGACATGCGAGGTCGCCATGGAGGTGCCGCTCATCTCTTTGTAGCCCTCCTTCAGCCAACAGGAGGTAACGCCTTCGCCGGGGCCATAGACATCGATATAAGAACCGCGGTTGCTGAAGCCAGCAACACGATATCTTTTATCGATGGCGCCCACGGCAATCGTCTCAGGATAACGTGCGGGATAGTCTCCGCCACGTTTTCCATCATTCCCGGATGAGGCGATGACAGCGATTCCGGCTCGGTACGCTTTAATAACCACATTGTGAAGCGCTTTGCTTCTAGTTTTCATTCCGAAGCTCATATTGATGATATCAATTTTGTTCTGTACGCACCAATCAATGCCCAGTACAATGTCCGATACATACGCGGAGCCGCTATGATCAAAAGCCTTGACTGGATATAGCAACGCTCGTGGAGCCACTCCCATCATACCGCGTGTTCCTCCTGCCGCAGCTAGAGTGCCGGCGATATGAGTCCCGTGTCCATTATCATCTAGCGGCAACATTCCGCGGTGTAGTAGGTTGACCCCAGAGGCTAATGAATGCTTCAGATCGGGATGGCGGTAATCAGCACCTGTGTCGATTACACCGATTTTGACGTGAACTCCGGTTGATTTGGACCATGCCTGAGGAGCATGAATGGCTTTTACTCCCCAAGGGAGTGTGGCGTTACCGCTCTTTTCGTTAGCTATGGAATGGATTTGTATTTGTAGATCCTCTTCGACATTTAGGAGGTCTGAAAAACGATTCATTAGTTTTCCAGCTCCGGCAGCAGGCACAAAAAAGGCCCGAATCAGCGGAGATACCTGCACTTGCCGCAGCTCAGGCTGCTTCGCTTTCAGCGCCTTCCATTGTGTGAATGCCCCGGCATACTGGCGGGGATCATTGAAGGTAAGAATACGCCGCTCACCATTGTTGGGGGCAACCGATATTTCTTCAAGAAGCATGTGCCAAAATTTGTAATATTCCATAGGTTTCGCTGTCCCCTCCTCGGTGCCCTGCTGCCATATTGTATGAGTGGAAGAGGGGGTCCGAATGGGAACTTGCCCTTTTTTAACGAAATGGGCTGCCCATCGTGTCAAAAGACGGCGCTTTACATAAAATAGACAGAAGAGATTAACACTCTCTTTGTAACATCACGTAAGGAGCCGATCCTTGGCGTGGATACAGTCATGCGCGGAGGGTTTCCTCCGCCTTTTTTTATTTAAAAGGAATTATAAGTTTCTCACGGGTACATATGTTTTGGGTTTATCCTTCTTCAAGATGGAGACAGGTATCTGTTATGGATAACAGCCTGAAGGCTCTTTCTGTTAGCTGTTACCGCTTTTGACTTGCAATTTGTTGTCAAATAGGTTTTACTTAGTTTTGTTAATGGATATTATTGAAATAAACCGTAATGTGAACAATGCGTGAGAGGAAGTGTCCTTTAGTGAGTACGCCACTCAATTTAAAGCTAGACCCTGAGAAAGTTAAAGAAATGCCGATGGTGGATTTGGCCTTTCTAGTGCTTAAGGCAGCCAATACACCGTATTATTACCGTGATCTGATGGTCGAGGTAGCCAAGTTGCGCGGCATGACCGATCAACAAAGCCAAGATACTATTGCCCAGTTATATACCGAGATTAACATTGATGGGCGTTTTGCCTGTGTCGGAACCAACCTTTGGGGATTGAAACGCTGGTATCCTCTAGAGCGCTCTGATGATCCGGTTGGTAACACCAAACGTGTGCGTATCATCAACGATGAAGACGATGATTTGGAAGATGACGACTTTGCTGAAGAAGAAGAAAACTACGCTGCTGAAGAAGAGGATTTCGACGCTATCGATGAAGATCGCGACGACCTCTATTCCGACGACGACAGCGAAGAAGAAGTCGACGAAGATGTCGTGATCGATGAAGATGACATAGACGAAGATGACTCCGATGAAGACGATGCAGAAGATGACTCCGATGAAGACGATGCAGAAGCCGACAAGTAAGATAAATAATTTCAAAGAGTCTTGCTGATGGTATAATTCCTCCCTTGACAGTGGGGGAACGTCAGAGTAAACTATTGCATGGGCTTATCATGTAAGTTAATAAACGCGTTTCTTAAAATAAAAAGTGCCCCGGTTCTACGGGTGTCACTTTTTTGTTTTTTTAGATGCAAAGTAGCTGTAGTTTTATGTAATTTGCGGGACTACGTTTTATGTTTTCCCCGGTGAATCAAACTTTTGATTTCCCCTGTTTTGATGATAGTAAAACGGGTTACGATAAACACCATGCGCCGCTTTTATGTCTGGACTTTATTTAGGAGGGTTTTACAGTGACAAAGTATATTTTTGTAACGGGTGGCGTTGTGTCTTCCCTGGGCAAGGGCATTACCGCCGCTTCGCTGGGCAGGCTGCTCAAAAACAGAGGTCTAAAGGTAACGATTCAGAAATTTGATCCGTATCTTAACGTAGACCCTGGAACGATGAGTCCTTATCAGCACGGTGAAGTATTCGTAACCGATGACGGTGCGGAGACTGACCTTGACCTTGGACACTATGAACGGTTTATTGATATTAATCTGTCAAAGAACAACAATGTGACGACAGGTAAGATCTATTCATCCGTAATCAGCAAGGAACGTCGTGGAGAGTATTTGGGCGGAACTGTACAAGTTATCCCACACATTACGAATGAGATCAAAGAACGCGTGTTCCGTGCAGGCCGCGAGACCAACTCTGATGTTGTAATCACAGAGATTGGTGGAACCGTAGGTGATATTGAAAGTCTTCCGTTCCTGGAAGCCATTCGTCAGATCAAGAGTGATATCGGACGGGAAAATGTGATGTATATCCACGTAACCTTGATTCCTTATATCAAGGCTGCTGGAGAAGTGAAGACAAAGCCGACACAACACAGTGTTAAAGAGCTGCGCAGTATCGGTATTCAACCGAATGTCATCGTGTGCCGTACGGAATATGAGCTTTCCGCAGATATGAAAGCGAAGATCGCACTCTTTTGCGATATTGATGCTAATGCTGTTGTGGAATGCCGCGATGCTTCAACGTTGTACGAAGTTCCATTGAATCTTCGTGATGAAGGATTGGACGAGATTGTTGTTAATCATTTGAAGCTTACAACACCTGCGCCAGATATGCGTGAATGGGAAAGTATGCTTGAACGGATCCAGAAGCTTGAAAAAACAGTGGAAATTGCGATTGTTGGTAAGTACGTAGCACTGCATGACGCTTATTTGAGCGTTGTTGAATCACTTTCACACGCAGGCTTTGCTGCTAATGCAGAGGTTAAGATTCGCTGGGTGAATGCAGAGGAAATTACGGATGAGAACGTGGATGAAATGCTGCGTGGTATTGGTGGTATTCTTGTTCCTGGTGGTTTCGGTGATCGGGGAATTGAAGGTAAAATCTCCGCGATCCGTTATGCCCGTGAGAAATTGATACCTTTCTTCGGAATTTGCTTAGGTATGCAAGTTTCCGTAATCGAATATGGCCGTTCTGTTCTAGGTCTACAAGGTGCGAATAGCTCCGAAATCGATCCGAACACACCATATCCACTGATCGATCTGCTTCCTGAGCAGAAGGATATTGAAGATATGGGCGGTACTATGCGTCTTGGCTTGTATCCTTGTAAGATTGCTGAGGGTTCCCTGGCAATGTCTTGCTACGATGATGAACTGGTTTATGAGCGCCACCGTCACCGGTATGAGTTCAACAATACTTACCGCGATGAGATTGAAAAAGCAGGTCTGGTTATTTCCGGAACCTCTCCAGATGGCCGTTTAGTTGAGATCGTAGAGCTTCCGGGACATCCTTGGTTCTTGTCGGTTCAATTCCATCCGGAATTCACTTCACGTCCGAACCGTCCACAACCGTTGTTCCGTGATTTCGTCAAAGCTTCTTTGACTCATTCCGAACAGCAGTAATTTTGTAAATATAATCGGAACCTACGGGTTCTGTATCAAACCTGAAGAGCCTCCCATAGGAGGCTCTTTTTTTTAACTATTCAAAAGTATAAGTTGTTCATCTATCCTTTATGTCTAATATTTCTCACTTAAACGCTTACCGTCCTTATAGGGACGCCGAAGGTGTTTATGCCTGTTTGTCCATTTTGAAGAGCTGTGTAAATGACATCACTGTAATTCAGACTCTTTATTTACCCATTTTATCCAATTAGCAGGATTTGAGCAGTGAAGCACGAATAATAGGTTTCGTATGGGTTAGTTTCTGAAGGGGCCGTTAGCTGTGGAGAGCGCGGTATAGTCAATCTGGCTTAATCTCTGGGAGGGTATTATATGGAAAAAAAGAAAGTGTTAATTGTCGATGATCAGAATGGGATTCGGATTCTTCTTATGGAAGTGTTCAATAGCGAAGGATATACGACATATCAAGCAGCTAACGGAAAATTGGCCTTAGACATTGTTCGCAGTGAGTCTCCTGACTTGGTTTTGCTCGATATGAAAATACCGGGAATGGATGGACTCGAGATTCTGAAGCATCTGAAGGAACTAAATCCATCCATTAAGGTCATAATGATGACCGCTTATGGGGAGCTGGATATGATTAAGGAAGCAACCAAGCTAGGCGCATTGATGCATTTCACAAAGCCATTTGACATCGATGAAATGCGGGTAGCGGTCAATATGCATCTTCATAATAAGTCTGTAGATCAATGCAGTTAAAGTGATATTTTCTGTATCGATTCTATTTGGTAATGGTGATTATAAACAGTTTGAGTGCAAATGCTATACGGGCTGGATAAAAATCGTCCCACCGGGACATTTTTTTGTTTATCCTATTTAGTATTTGACTCAGGATGTGTTATAATAAGCCTGTATGTGATGTCGGTTTAAAAACATAGCCAACCAACATTCTTAGGAGGATGAAACCATGCCATTAGTATCTATGACAGACATGTTGAACAAAGCACTTGAAGGAAAATACGCAGTAGGTCAGTACAACATTAACAACTTGGAGTGGACACAAGCTATTCTTGGTGCCGCTGAACAAGAGAAATCACCAGTAATCCTTGGTGTATCCGAAGGCGCAGCACGTCACATGGGCGGCTTCACTACTGTTGTTAAAATGGTAGAAGGTCTAATTATCGATATGAATATCACAGTTCCTGTAGCGATCCACCTTGACCATGGATCTAGCTTTGATAAATGTAAAGCAGCAATTGATGCTGGATTTACATCCGTAATGATCGACGGTTCCCACCACCCAATCGATGAGAACATTGATATGACTAAAAAAGTCGTTGAATATGCTCACGCTAAAGGTGTTTCTGTAGAAGCAGAAGTGGGTACTGTTGGTGGACAAGAAGACGACGTTATCGGCGGCATCATGTATGCTAAGCTTGATGAGTGCGTACGTATTGTTAAAGAAACAGGTATCGACACTTTGGCTCCTGCACTAGGTTCCGTTCATGGACCTTACCATGGCGAGCCTAACCTCGGATTTAAAGAAATGGAAGAAATCCGCGACGCTACTAACATCCCAATGGTTCTTCATGGTGGTACAGGTATTCCGGAACATGACATCAAGAAAGCTATCTCCTTGGGTACTTCCAAAATCAACGTAAACACTGAGAACCAAATCGTGTTCGCAAAAGTGGTTCGCGAAGTTCTAGCTGCTAAACCTGATGCTTACGATCCACGTACATTCATCGCACCAGGTCGCGATGCGATCAAAGAAACCGTTATCGGTAAAATCCGCGAATTTGGATCCAACAACAAAGCCTAATCATTGTTAGCTTCCGCCACAGGTGGACAAGCAATTTGTAAAGGGCAGGGTGTAGCTCTGCCCAGTTGAATAGTTTGATGAGGAAAGCACACCGCTTAGCCGGTGTCTTTCCATTTTCATCACTAAAAGTCCACAGCACGTATTGCCCACACAGCTGCAATACACGTAGGGGGAAATTGATAAATCTATGGAAAAATTAATGATTGGCGGTGGACGTCCGCTAGAGGGCGTTGTAACCATCAGTGGAGCAAAGAATAGTGCTATTGCACTTATTCCTGCGGCGATTTTGGCCGAATCTGAAGTTGTTCTTGATAATTTACCGTCCCTTAGTGATGTAGCCGTTTACTCCGAAATCTTGCAAGAGCTTGGCGCAAGTGTATCTTGGTCAGGCAACCAGATGAAAATTGATCCTTCGCGTATTGTATCTATACCTATGCCTAATGGTCCGGTTAAGAAACTTCGAGCTTCGTATTATATGATGGGAGCTCTACTTGGAAGATTCAAAGAAGCGACAATTGGTCTACCCGGTGGTTGTAACTTCGAACCTCGTCCAATCGATCAGCATATCAAAGGATTTGAGGCACTGGGAGCAACAGTTACCAACGAACATGGTTCTATCCACTTATATGCTAAAGAGCTACGCGGTGCGAAGATTTATTTAGACGTATCAAGCGTAGGTGCCACTATTAACATCATGCTGGCGGCTTCACGTGCCAAAGGCTCCACAATTATTGAAAATGCGGCTAAAGAGCCTGAGATTATAGATGTAGCAACCCTATTGAACTCTATGGGCGCTGTTATTAAAGGCGCCGGTACAGAAACCATCAGAATTGAAGGGGTATCGGAGATGCACGGTTGCCGTCACTCCATTATTCCCGATCGGATTCAAGCAGGAACTTATATGATTGCCGCTGCGGCTACGCGTGGTAATGTGTTAATAGATAACGTTATTCCTAAGCACTTGGAAGCTTTAACGGCCAAGCTTTTAGAGATGGGCGTTGATATTGAAGAGCTTGACGAAAGTATTCGCGTTATAGGTAGAGCTAAATATGAGCACGCAGATGTCAAAGCGTTGACCTATCCTGGCTTTCCTACAGATTTACAATCTCCTATGACAAGTATGTTGACACAGGCGGAAGGCGTTAGTGTGCTTAGCGATTTCGTCTACAGCAACCGTTTTAAACATGTGCCAGAATTGGTACGAATGGGCGCGAAAATACGCGTTGAAGGCCGTTCTGCAATTATTGAGGGTGGTAAGCTTAACGCTGCAAAGGTGAAAGCTACTGATTTACGGGCAGGCGCTGCTCTTGTCATTGCTGGATTGACAGTAGGGGATGGGATCACCGAGGTGACCGGCGTAGAATATATTGACCGTGGTTATGATAATTTAGTGAGCAACCTTCGACAACTTGGTGCTCATGTTTGGCGTGAGAACGAATAAAATTAGGATATCCCATTTGGAAGGAGGTTTATTTGCTTATTTACCGCATATATCCTTCCAAATTGGGTATTAATATCCTAATGGGCATTTTAATAGACTCATCATTTTGCCTAGTAGATAGACTAGGGCGAACTCATTTAAAAATTGAATAGGTGGTTATTACATGGATCTTCAAATTTCCGATTTGGAAGAAATGAAGCTGACCGAGTTGTATAAGCTGGCAAAGAAATACCAGATCCCTTATTACGGACAGCTGAAGAAACGGGAACTGATCTTTGCGATCCTTCGGGCACAGGCAGAGCAAAGCGGTCTTATGTTTATGGAAGGCGTACTGGAAATTCTACCCGAGGGCTATGGATTTCTAAGGCCGATTAACTATTTGCCTAGCGCTGAAGATATTTATATCTCAGCCTCACAAATTCGGAAGTTTGATCTCAGAAGCGGAGATCTTGTATCTGGGAAATGCCGGACGCCGAAAGAAAATGAACGATATTTTGGCCTGCTTCAAGTCAATGCTGTTAATGGCGAGAACCCTGCTAGCGCAGCGGAGCGACTACATTTTCCGGCATTAACACCACTTTATCCGCAAGACAAGCTACCGCTTGAAACATCCCCTACTCATTTGTCTACCCGAATAATGGATTTGCTCGCTCCTGTAGGTTTGGGGCAGCGGGGTTTGATTGTAGCACCTCCTAAAGCAGGAAAAACGCTCCTCTTGAAAGAAATTGCCAATAGTATTTCCACTAATAATCCTGAGATTGAACTCTTTGTATTGCTAATAGATGAGCGTCCCGAAGAAGTAACTGATATGCAGCGTTCAGTAAAAGGCGAAGTTGTTGCATCGACGTTTGATGAGCTTCCAGAGAATCATATTAAAGTGGCTGAACTTGTGTTGCAAAGAGCTCTTCGTTTAGTTGAGCACAAGAAGGATGTAGTTATTCTTTTAGATAGCATTACCCGTCTTGCACGTGCTTATAATCTTGTGGTACCACCATCTGGACGCACGCTTAGTGGGGGGATTGACCCAGCAGCCTTTCATCGGCCGAAACGGTTTTTTGGCTCTGCACGGAATGTAGAAGAGGGCGGTTCACTGACTATTTTAGCAACTGCTTTAATTGATACCGGATCGCGTATGGATGATATTATTTATGAAGAGTTTAAGGGTACTGGTAATATGGAGCTTCATTTGGACCGCAAATTGGCGGAACGCCGTATATTCCCTGCTATTGATATTCGTCGTTCAGGTACACGTCGTGAAGAAGTGCTCTTGAGCAAAGAAGAGCTTGATACGATATGGGCGATTCGCAAAAATATGAATGAATCCTACGATTTTGTGGAGGGATTCATCAAAAAGCTGCGTGATACAAAGACTAATGCTGAATTCTTAGCATCATTTGACGTTGCGGGAGCTAAACAATCGCCAAATGGAACTGCAAGTAGCGGAGGAACTTCCAACAGTGGTACGGCTGCTCGTCGCACAACACGGGCAAAGACTTCTTCAGTACCTACAACTTGAGAATTGATAATAAGAGGAGACTAACATGTATTTGGTATATGCCGACGGGCAAGGAAACGTATATGATCATCCAGAACTGTACGGGCTAGCCCGTAGTGGGGATATGATCGTTGAAATGTTGGAGGAAGAGTTGATTCCGCTGCCTGAAGGAGCTACTCTTGTGGGCTTGCCTAGTACGCGGGCTGTGGGTATGGATCCTGAGACAGGTGAAATGATGGCGTTGCCGGATGGCTCACAGGCTGTAGGCGCACTGCTGCCTCAGGGCTATACTCGCTTGTGTCTTCCTGGGTATGTAAAGACAGATAAGTCTTACAAACTTCCTCTGTTTGGGTATTCGGCTGTAGTGTGGAAGGATGGCGGGTTCTATGTTGCTGCGGATCCAACCGATAATCCGGAGAAGTGGAACCCACTGAACTGTGATAAACAGGATCTTGAGGTAAGCGTTGGCGAGTTGACTGCCAAATATCCTGATAACCGTCTCTATGAGCATCTTTCTAACTGTGCGCTTGGTTATGAATGCCTGACTTCCTCCAACACCTTCTTAGGGCGTTGGGAGGGCGGTGTGCCTGTCTCTTATTCATGTAATGCTGGATGTTTTGGCTGTATTTCTGAGCAACCTGATGATAGTGGTTTTGTGTCTCCTCAGACTCGGATGAATTTCCGACCAACGGTCAATGAAATTTCACAAGTTATGTTGGAGCACTTGAAGACGCCTGAATCGATTATCAGTTTTGGACAAGGCTGTGAAGGTGAGCCTTCTACGCAGGCAAAACTTATTATAGAAGCAATCCGTGAAGTACGCTCGATTACTGACATGGGCTACATTAATATCAACACCAATGCTGGCTTAAGCGATCATATTCGTGGAATCGTCGATGCTGGGCTGGATTTGATGCGTGTCAGCACGATTAGCGCTCTAGATGATCATTACAATGCTTATTACAAACCACGTGGCTACACATTGGCTAATGTAGAGAAGTCTTTGAAATATGCTGCCTCGCAAGGTGTTTACACATCGATTAACTATCTGATTTTCCCTGGAGTAACTGATCGCGAAGAAGAGATTGAGGCGATGGTGGAGTTTGTAAGACGTACGGATCTGAAGCTTATTCAGATGCGTAATCTGAACATTGATCCAGAGAGTTATTTGGAGTTAATTCCTCCTGCTAAGGGTGAAATTCTCGGCATGAAGACGATGCTGGAAATTTTCCGGGACGAATTGCCGGATGTTGTTATTGGTTCTTACACACATGTACCACCAGCAAATATGGCTCGGGTAAAGCAACGGCAACTCAACATTTAATAGATTAAATGTACCAATGAATTACCAATGAAACATATTGATCAATTGAATTTTTCGTGCTAAAATACCACAGTGTAATCATATAACTCTGGGTCCGCATGAGGCTTAGGGCATGAGAGGTGAAATTCAAAATGCAAGCAGCAATTCAACCAAAGTATAACTTAACTAAGGTAACCTGCGCATGTGGCAACTCTTTCGAAGCTGGCTCTGTTAAACAAGAGCTTCGTGTTGAAATTTGCTCCAGCTGCCATCCTTTCTTCACTGGCAAGCAGAAGTTCCTGGATGCCGGCGGTCGCGTTGATAAATTCAAGAAGAAATACGGTATCTAATTGGAATAGCCGCTTAGCGGCTTAATGGTTAGATCGAGCTCCCAGCTTTCTCGCTGGGGGCTCATTTTATGTCTTGGAGTTGATTTTTGTCCGAGCGTGAGCTATACTTATCTTCGCCGTGCTAGACGGGGAGGTAGCGGTGCCCTGTAACTCGCAATCCGCTGTAGCGAGGTTGAATTCCTGTTAGAGGTGCTATCGATGTGAGGCCTTGGTTCCTACGGGCTGTGTTGACGGTTGGGTCCTCCGCAATGAGTGCTTATGAACCTGGTCAGGTCCGGAAGGAAGCAGCCATAAGTAAGTTTACTCTTGTGCCGGAGGGTGGCCTAGCCCGAGCAGTCATGTAGGGTTGCCGCTTGGATCGTAGTCATCAATAACAGGTGCACGGTTTATAATTCTGTTTATAACAGCATCTTTGCCACAAGCAAAGATGCTTTTTGTTTTTGGTCAATAGCCGATGAATATAGTATAATAAATTTGCGACAAATGCCGGGAAAGAGGCAGCCTAAGAGAGGGTAATGCATAGTGGAACATATCGCGCTGTACCGTGCTTGGCGGCCGCAGTCGTTTCAAGACATGGTTGGACAACAGCACATTATCCAAACGCTGCAGAACGCAATTCGTGAACAGCGGGTTTCGCATGCCTATCTGTTCAGTGGTCCGCGGGGAACTGGTAAGACAAGTGCTGCTAAAGTCTTAGCGAAAGCGGTCAATTGTGAACGTGGGCCAGGTCCGGAGCCTTGCAACGAGTGTCCTTCCTGCTTGCGAATCACTGCGGGTAATGTGATGGATGTGCAGGAAATAGACGCGGCATCGAACCGGGGCGTAGAAGAGATTCGCGACCTCCGGGACAAGGTGAAATATGCACCTACCGAGGTGCGCCGTAAAGTGTATATTATTGATGAAGTGCATATGCTGACAACAGAAGCATTTAATGCGCTATTAAAGACATTGGAAGAACCGCCGTCACATGCAATGTTCATCCTTGCGACTACGGAACCTCATAAATTGCCAGCGACGATCATTTCTCGTTGTCAGCGTTTTGACTTCCGCAGAGTAGCTTTGGAAGAGCAGACATCACATCTAAGTGCTATCTGTGAGAAGGAAGGGATTACAGCCGATGTTAACGCATTGCAGTATATTGCCCGCCTTTCTGATGGGGGTATGCGCGATGCAGTGAGTTTGCTGGATCAGATTTCATCTTTTACAGATGGCAAAGTTACGTACGAACAAGTGCTGGGGATGACCGGAGGAATACCCTCTGAGCAATTTGCGCGTCTTGCCACTGCCATATTGGAAGGTGATATGGGTCTTCTGCTGGAGCTTGTTGAACAGCTTATGCATGAAGGTAAGAGTGCTGATAAATGTCTAGAGAATCTTATGTATTATTTCCGTGATTTATTGATGATTAAGATGGTACCTGGGGCCGATCAACTGACGGAGCGAGTGCTAAATCCCGCCGAGTTTAAAGATATGGCCACCGCATTTTCCCGGGATCGTCTGTTCCAGATCGTAGATACACTTAATAAGTACCTGGGTGAAATGAAATATGCTACTCATCCGCAGACTTTGTTTGAAGTCGCGCTGATGAAGCTTTGTAGCTTGCAGCAAGAGGAAAGTGAGACCGTATCAGCTACTCCGTTAGGTGCATTGCAGGCTGGATCAGGGGCGAATGCTCCTGCAGTCCACTCTGGTGAACTGGATCTGCTCAAGAGACAGATTACTGCGCTGGAGAAAAAGCTGGAGCAGGCATTGCAGTCCGGCGGTATTTCCGGAGGTGGGCGAGATGGTGCCTCTTCTGCGAAATCGAATCCGACTCCAAGTTCTGCGCCTAGAATCTCTGCTACCTCCAAAATGCCTCCAAATGTTGATAAGTTTATTGCTGGTAAGGATAGTCCTGATTTTGCAGCTATCTACAAACAGTGGAGTCTTGTCTTGCAAGGGGTAAAAGAGGAGAAGGTAACGGTTCATGCGTGGTTTGTAGACGGAGAACCTGTATCTGTAATGGACGATGCTGTGCTTGTTGCGTTTAAGAACACGATTCATCGTGATACAACGGAGAAGCCAGCAAACAGACAGGTCATTGAGAATGTGTTTGCAGCGCGTCTTGGTAAACCTTATAGACTAGTAACTATAATGCAGCGCGATTGGAACGAAGCCGCTCAGAAGTCAGTGGGACAGCCTAGCAAGGAAGAGTTGCGGCTAGAGCATGAACATGATACTGCAGATGCGAAATCTGAACCTTGGATTGATGAGGCTATCCAGCTTTTTGGAGAAGACCTTGTTGTCATAAAAGAGTAATGTAAGCATACTAGCGCAAATTGCGCATTCCAAAGGAGAGATGATGTATGAATAATATGAACCAAATGATGAAGCAAGTTAAGAAAATGCAGGAGCAAATGCTTAAAGCTCAAGAAGAACTAGGTGGCAAGGTGATTGAAGGCACATCAGGTGGCGGTGTAGTTACAGTTCAAGTTAATGGCCACAAAAAGTTGCTTTCTATCCAAATCAAGCCAGAAGCTGTTGATCCGGAAGATGTTGAAATGCTACAGGATTTGGTAATCACTGCAGTTAATGATGCTTTGACTCAAGCTGAAGACCTTGCGAACAATGATATGGGTAAATTTACTGGTGGAATGAAGATCCCAGGCTTGTTCTAATTCACTCACTCCACTTTCTTCTAAAGGAGAATTATTAATTTGTATTATCCCGAACCGCTAGCCAAGCTGATCGATGCTTTTACGCGCTTGCCCGGGATTGGGCCGAAGACAGCCGCCCGGTTAGCTTTTCATGTGCTTAACATGAAAGAGGATGACGTCATTGATTTTGCTAAAGCGCTAGTAAGTGTCAAGCGTAATCTTCATTATTGCTCCGTCTGCTGTAATATTACGGATACGGACCCGTGTAAGATATGTCAGGACAAAACTAGAGATCCTTCAGTAATCTGTGTGATCCAAGACTCCAAGGATTTGGTGGCAATAGAACGAACCAAAGAGTTTAATGGGTATTATCACGTTCTTCAGGGTGCGATTTCACCTATGGAAGGTATAGGCCCTGATGATATTCGCTTGAAGGAATTATTGACTCGTTTGAGTGATGAAAGAGTGAGTGAGCTTATCATGGCGACCAACCCCAACATTGAGGGTGAGGCAACGGCGATGTATATTTCTCGTCTAGTTCGGCCTTTTGAGATTAAAATCACCAGAATAGCCCATGGCTTGCCTGTTGGTGGCGATCTTGAATATGCCGACGAGGTTACCTTGTCCAAAGCGTTGGAAGGTCGTCGTGAGCTATTCTAGTAGCTCTAAAGTCGTGTTTTTCAAAAGGAGGCCCCTTGGGCCTCCTTTTTTTGTTCTAAGTTTGTCCCTATCCCGATATGAATGAGAATAACGAGATGTAATTTTGCATCGAAATTATTCTGAGGAGGAATGAGTAATGGGATGGTGGAGCTCATTGTGGCGGGGAGTAGACGAAGAACAGGGTAGAAAAGATACGGAGGGCTGGGAAACGTTGCTGGAGGTTCGTAAGGCGCAATCTGAGTGGGAGAGAGCGTACCTAATGTTTGATGAAGCGTTGGGCCAAGATCAAATTGATTATGCTATTTATATCTTAGAGGCAGCAGAGCGTAAGTATCAGATACATCTCAAACATGCAAAGAGCATTGGATTAAATAGCAGTCAGATGTAGGCGCTAGTTAATAGGAAATATAGGAGGGATCAACATGCTAAGAATGTTAGCTATAGGAGTACTGGTCATATCGGTTGTGTTGTTGAGTGTAATTGTATTCCGGAAAAAACTTGGTTTTGGATGGCTTAGTCTGTTCGGAGCTCATTTGGTATTAGCTGCGCTCGCGATATATGTAGTGAATTTCTCGGGTTTAATCACACAAGTTCATATTCCTCTGAATCCCGCAACCATAGGCGCAGTAACGGTTCTTGGCCTTCCGGGCGTAGTAATGTTAATAGGATTAAGAATTATTTTGTTTTAATGCTTGACGTAAGTTTGAAAAATATGATACATTAAGTCTCGCCCCTTTGGACAAGATGTTGAATAACAACTTGCTGAAACGGTAAGCGAAAAAAAGAAATTAAAAAAAACGCTTGACGAAAACAAAGGTGCTGTGATATATTATAAAGGTCGCTGCTGACAAGCAACGACAACGAAAGATGAGACATTGATCTTTGAAAACTGAACAACGAGTGAGTAGGAAATCACGTAA
>NZ_CDRJTB010000060.1:0-45257 GCF_976954365.1 Paenibacillus sp. Marseille-Q9583 | reverse complement strand
GGAGTGACAGGAGCAACGGGAGCCGATGGAGTGACTGGAGCAACGGGAGCCGATGGAGTGACAGGTGCAACGGGAGCCGATGGAGTGACAGGAGCAACGGGAGCCGATGGAGTGACAGGTGCAACGGGAGCCGATGGAGTGACTGGTGCAACGGGAGCCGACGGGGTGACTGGAGCAACTGGAGCGACTGGAGCAACTGGAGCAGCTGGAGCGACTGGAGCAACAGGAGCGGCAGGTGTAACTGGAGCCGACGGAGTGACAGGGGCAACGGGAGCCGAAGGTGTGACTGGAGCGACTGGAGCGGCAGGTGTAACTGGAGCAACAGGAGCGGCAGGTGTGACTGGAGCAACCGGAGCCGATGGAGTGACTGGAGCAACCGGAGCCGATGGAGTGACAGGAGCGACTGGAGCGGCAGGTGTAACTGGAGCAACAGGAGCGGCAGGTGTGACTGGAGCAACCGGAGCCGAAGGAGTGACTGGGGCAACAGGAGCGGCAGGTGTAACTGGAGCAACAGGAGCGGCAGGTGTAACTGGAGCAACAGGAGCGGCAGGTGTGACTGGAGCAACCGGAGCCGACGGAGTGACTGGAGCAACAGGGGCAGCTGGAGTGACTGGAGCAACTGGAGCGGCAGGTGTGACTGGAGCAACAGGAGCCGATGGAGTGACAGGGGCAACAGGGGCAGTTGGAGTGACTGGAGTGACTGGAGTGACTGGAGCCGTCGGAGTGACAGGAGCAACAGGGGCAACAGGGGCAACTGGAGTAACTGGAGCAACCGGAGCGACTGGTGTAACGGGAGTAACAGGAATAACTGGTGTGACTGGAGCAACAGGGCCGAATATTCAAGCTGAGGGATTCTCTGCGTTCCTATCAGCTTTGTCAGTTTCTACTTCTTCGCAACTGACTGGATGGTCTGTGGCTTCTCCTTTCTATTCTGATCCTTCCTTTAACCCCGTTACAGGAAATTACACAGTTCCGACAACGGGTAGATATTCTATTGAAGCGACCATTAACTATTCCACAACTGCCTCAATCTCAATTAGTCTTGGTAGTGGGGTTAATCCAGCTTTCGTAGTTCAGAGAACTTCTCCTACTTCAACAAATCTGGTAAGTGGATTATTCCCTGTATTGGATGTGAATGTTGCGCTTATTCTAGATTTGAGATCTATTTTGGGAAGTGGGACTGTAACGCTGGTTGGAGAATTTGCACTAACAGCAGGTGATGTTATTGGCTTGTTCTATGTTTCTAATGGCTTGACGGTTCCTTTGAATCTGGGCGGTGCCAATACTTCGGGTATAGTTTGGTCTGTTCATGAATTGACGTAAATTTATATCTGAGTTGATGGCACAAAGAGGGGATACTCTGTAGCTGTAAGTAAGGCTTACTGAGTTCTCCTCTGTTTTGTTAACGGGACAAGTTTTGGGCAGAACGGAATAATACTCCTAAGAGTTACAATCTATTGAATATTGATAGATTTATAGATTTTTCCAATAGCATTCAATATGTATAGTAGTAGCTTTTGATAGATGTCCACACATTAAGAAGTCATAAGAATATTACTATTAAGAGCCGAAAATTTCACACTGAAAAATATTATAGGCTCATTGTTAGCCAATTTTGAGTAGATCGGAGGAATGAATATAGTAACGCTACTATTTAGAATTTTTTGCAGGTCAATCTTGTTGTAAGCAATCTATTTAAAAATAAAAGGAGTTGAGAACTTGAGTTATTTATCTACTGGACCTATAGAAAACAATCTGGTAGGCGGTGAAAGACCTACTCAGCTTGTTACTATTAAACTTGTCAATCAGAGTGATGTCAATGCGTCGTTGATTCAAGTCGAAGGATACTATATGAACGGTACAAGAACAATATATGTTAGTGAACTTCAAACTTTGGGACCTAATGAAGTACTAACGAAAGATTACTATGCAAATTTTGATTCATTCGAATTTATATTTACTTCCCCTATTCTAATAGACGATCCAATTCAAGTCTCAGTTTGGGGAAAAAGCAGCACAGGTCAATTAGTGACTGCTCATCGGCTTGTCTACTCTGAATTGTATGGTGAAAATATAGCTTATACAGGAGCAACAGGAGCGACAGGAAGCGCAGGAGCAACAGGAGCAACAGGAGCAACAGGAGCAACAGGAGCAACAGGAGCAACAGGAGCGACAGGAAGCGCAGGAACAACAGGAGCGACAGGAAGCGCAGGAGCAACAGGAGCGACAGGAAGCGCAGGAGCAACAGGAGCGACAGGAAGCGCAGGAGCAACAGGAGCGACAGGAAGCGCAGGAGCAACAGGAGCAACAGGAGCAGCAGGAGCGACAGGAAGCGCAGGAGCAACAGGAGCGACAGGAAGCGCAGGAGCAACAGGAGCGACAGGAAGCGCAGGAGCAACAGGTGCTACTGGTTCAGGTGCGATTATTCCATATTCTTCTGGTCTTCCAGTTGCAATGACTACTGTATTAGGGGGTCTTTTGAATACTTCAAGTGCAGTTGGTTTTGGTAGCAGTGCAAGCAATATCAGTATTACAGGCGGTACTATAGATCTCACCGGAGCAGCTGGAACCTTGCTGAACTTTGCGTTCTCAGTTCCTCGAACTGGAACGCTTACTTCTATGGCAGCCTATTTCAGTACGACAGCTTCCGTTAGTTTGGTGGGTTCTACGGTAACAATCACGGCTCAATTATACAGATCTACTACACCTAACAATACCTTCACAGCAGTACCTGGGGCTTTAGTTACATTAAGTCCTGCACTTACTGGATTAATTTCTCTTGGATCTATTAGCAGTGGTAATACCACAGGTTTGAGCATTCCAGTAACTGTGGGAGAGCGCTTGTTGTTGGTCTTTACTTCAACAGTAACGGCTGGCCTTGATGTTGCAGCAACCGTTGCAGGCTACGCTAGTGCAGGGGTTACAATCGCATAATTTGATGATGATTATGATGTATTTACCACAGAAAAAGGGATATCCCGATGGCCATATGGGCTGCAGGATATCCCTGATTTTGTCTAGAACACGATGTATTTATATCATCAGAATCTCTCGGATGTCTTGTTCTGTAAGGGTAGATAACCCTTCCTGACCTGGCTGGATCACTTCATCGATCAAGTTCCTTTTCTTCTGTTGAAGCTCATACATTTTGTCTTCCACAGTACCTTGGGTGACGAGCCGAATAACTTGAACTACTTTTCTCTGTCCGATTCGGTGAGCCCGATCTGCAGCTTGCTGTTCGACGGCAGGGTTCCACCATAAATCGTATAGAATGACAGTGTCTGCCCCTGTTAAGTTGAGTCCGGTTCCGCCAGCTTTTAAGGAGATCAGGAAAATATCCCGCTCTCCTTCATTAAATTGATTACATAAATCTACCCGCTGAGACACAGGCGTTTGACCATCTAGATAAAAATATGGAGTACCTTGATAGCCGAGTTCTCGTCCAATCAAACCGAGCATTTCTGTGAACTGGGAGAATATTAGCATTCGTTTACCCGAGCTGCGGCATTCCTCTATGATTTCAAACAGCTGCTCGAACTTGGCAGAGCTTCCTTCATACCCATCCACAAATAGAGCCGGGTGACAACATAGCTGGCGCAGACGGGTGAGACCAGCAAGGATTTTGATCCGATTATTATTACCGAAACTATCCTGGGTCAAATGCTTAAGCGCCTCTTTTTTCAAACGGGCGAGATAAGCGACATATAACTTCTTCTGCTCAGGGAATAGCTCACAGGCTTGGAGTGATTCGATTTTCTCAGGCAATTCTTTTAATACATCACTCTTTAAGCGCCGCAGCAAGAAGGGACGTGCCCGTTTAGCAACAGTTTCCCTCGGCAAATCGTGAAAAGCCTTCTTACCTGGAAACAGCCGAGGAAACACAGTGCCGAAGATGGACCATAGATCTTCTAGCGCGTTCTCAACAGGAGTTCCAGTAAGTGCAAAACGATGCCTTGCCTGAAGAGCCATTACAGCTTGGGCGGTCTGAGTAGTATGGTTCTTTATGGTTTGCGCTTCATCGAGAATCAGGGTATGAAAAGACTTCTTAGCATACAACTGAATATCTCTGCGAAGCAGTGGGTAAGAGGTGATGATTACATCCGCCTTCGCTGCATTTCTTAAAATTCGACCGCGTTCCGTTAAGCTTCCATCTGCAATAACAGCCTTAATCTCAGGCGTGAACTTTTTAAGCTCATTATGCCAGTTGTAGGTGAGAGAGGCAGGAGCGACAATAAGAGCGGGCAGACCACTCTGACGAATATCCGGAAGCTCAGAGAGCAGAAAAGCGATACTCTGCAGCGTTTTTCCAAGACCCATATCATCCGCTAAAATCCCCCCGAAACGATAGTGGGCCAACGTCTTCAGCCACTGAAATCCATACTGCTGATAATCCCGGAGCACAGGAGCTAGACTCTCTGGTATTGGGAAATCAAGGTTCTCAGGATTGTGCATATTCGCAAGTAACCTTTTAAAGGATCTGCTCAGCTTGACTGAGTCACCTTGAGAATCAGCAGAGGTTAAGTGTAACCCACGAACGACTGGTAAAGAGAATTGCACACCTTTAATCTCGCCTTCTCGGATGCCCATCTCGTTCATAAAGGTGATGATTTCTTGGAGCTCCTCGCTCTCCAGCGGTAGCAGTGCCCCTTCTGGCAATCGGTAGTATTTACGTTTATCCTGAAGTGATTTTAAGACCATCACAATCTCAGATTCGGGAATACCACCCATGTCGAATTTAAAATCAAGCCAGTCGGTTTTCTCATTCCAACTAATACTCACTTTTGGTGGCGTGGTTCCCGTGAATAGTCTTTCTTTGACAGCGGTGGTCGCATAGACCGTTAATAGTGGTTCAAGCAACGGAATCGTGTGGTATAAAAAATCGTACTCACCGTCCTCATCCGTCATAATATACCCGCCTTCGGTTTTGGTGAAGGATTCATGCTCCATCAGCTCCAGAATTCGGGCCTCTCCTTCACCGTCGCGTATAAGAATCAAGTCCGTACCGCGAACATGGGCTTTTTCATCCAAAGGATTGATGATAATGTCACCATACTGAAACTCTAGCCCGGCGAGCAGTCGATCTCGCACACGGTCCAGATAGAGCCTCGCTATAAGCTTGTGTTGCACAATTCGATCAGCGATAGAGTTGGCGATATGCACGTTTCCCAGTTTTTTCAGGCCAGGAATAACCTTGTCCATAAAAGGCTCCATTTGTTCGGGGGCAATATCGATGCCATCTCGACGAGAGGATTCCAGCATTTTTTTCATCTCAGATAGGCGCATGCATTCCTGAGCAGTTAGCTTCAACAGCTTACCTTCAGACAGCACGAGTCCGTAGTCTTCCAGAACTACGATTTGCTCCATTCCTTGAATATCCAGATGGTATCCTTCACCTTCGGCTTGCTCGAACGCAAAGCTAAGGGGTGGAGCTTCATTAGACATATGAATGCCTTCGTACCATACCTCTTCTTGTTGCAGATATACCGACTGAACCTCTGAAAGTGCGGGCTGAAGCGTCTCCCAGAAAAAAGGAGGGATAGCCAGCAAGCGATCTCCCCCCAGGTTCCCACCATATGGAGAGTAGTTAGTGATGTTATCGCGATACATTTTTTCATTTAAGACAATTTCAATTAGCTTCTGAAGAACGATGTTATCTTCCTTCCGAAAGCTGTGAATGGCAGGGTCATAGACGAAATGCTTCGAGAATTCGAAGGTTTCTCCACGGTGTACACGTTCCAGAAAACCTCTTATTTTATGAACGATATATATACGTTTTAAGCCGACTTTTATTTCTATACCCAGCATGGTAGAGCTATAGCTGTAATTGAATGGCCTGCAGATGAATTCTACATTTAGCAGAGTTCTATTATCCACAAAAGCTCCAGTACCGCTCGGACGCGATTTATGGTTACTGAACATGCCTAGCAGGTTGCTCACCAGATGCTGGTCTCTGGACCTTCCTCCCATGTCTTGCGCAGAATCCGTAACATTACGTGGGGTTAAGACTCCAGTATCTTCAATAGCAGATGAGTGAGAAGTTCCAGTATGATCTGGCCGTTCACCAGCAGTTTCAAGGGCATCAATGCTGATCAGTACGGCTGCGATATGTTTGCAGAAAGGCCCTCCATGCGAGTAAGCAGGACAAGCACACTCTGCCGTGACATCACCGTCGATATCGATGACAACAGTGACTTCGTAGCCAATGCCCCCTTGAACAAGCGCTTCATAACGAGATCGGGGCAGATTTGGGATGGATTCATTACGTTCTTCAATATCAATGATATCGACGCTTCCAGACTGGTAATAAGCCAATCCTTTTTCAAAAATAGACTTGCCGCATAGCAGCTTAATTACCCGTTCTATCACACTAAAGCCCATAACATAATTCCTTCCTCGTAACTTTTTCCTCGAAAAGTCCGATTATTATATAGTCCTTATGATAACAGAACGGGCGTGCGCATCAAATAGGGGCTGCTACTCCACTAATCCCGTGCATAATAAAACGGATCGTCAGGTTAATCTCTTCCTCATCGTTCCAGTCCTTCTCCGGCTGTAGCAGCAGGCGATTAAGCAAATACCCACCAATGGATGAAATAGTGAAACGTAGAATAGCGGGTGTAGGTAATTCAATGACTTCACCTTTTGCCTTAAAGTGTTCAACAATTTCGATGACGCGCTCCAGCACCTTGCTTAGAATATTTTCTGCGAACTGTTCTCTGAGCACCGGCTGGAAAGGAATCTCCTGTATCAGAATCTTTAGGATTTTAAAATTTCTACGGGCGAACTCTAGACGATTGATGATAAACGACCGTAGGAATTCTTCGAAACTGTCATAGGGTACATCGAGTACCCCGTTGAAATTCCGCAGTACATAAGGAGCGAGCATACGACTCATGGTGGGGCCAATGATGGAGAGCAGTAAATCTTTTTTGGTTTTGTAATATCGGAAAATCGTACCCTCTGCTACGCCTGCCTTTTGAGCAATTTCACTAGTCGCAGCAGCAGCGTAGCCTTTTTCGGAGAACACCTCAATCGCCGCATGCAAAATGGAAATCTGCTTCGGTGTCAGTTTATCCTCTTCACTTATGTTTAGCAGCTCTTCAATCCACTGCTCTTCTATATTTTGTTCCGCAGAATCATGTTCTTTCATTACAATTATCCTCCAAACTTGGTTCATTCCGTTCAACCGATGAAAGTTCTTAGTGAGTCTACATCTTCCGGTGTTTGCGCAGTGCCAATACATTCAGCACCATGAATAATAGTGAGAATCCGATCAGTACATAGACATCCAGAGCGATGGAATTCCATCCTTTGCCACGGATCATGATGTTCATAAGCGCTTCTGATCCATAATAAATTGGGGTTGCGTAGCCAATGCGCTGTAGCCATAACGGTAGGGTGTCGAGTGGGAACAGTCCGCTGAGGAAAACTTGTGGCACGATAATAAGCGGGATGAACTGAATCATCTGTAGCTCGTTGGCTGCAAAAGCAGATAGTAGCGTACCCAGCGTCAAAGCTGTCATTGACAGGAGTAAGGTGATCAGCATTACGTAACCAAAGCTTCCCGTCATCATAATGCCAAGAATCTGAATAGAGAACCATGAGATCAACAGCGCTTGGAATACGGTGAAAATGCCGAAACCACATACATACCCGAGTACAATCTCCCATCTTTTTAAAGGAGTAGAAAGTAGACGTTCAAGGGTGCCTGTAGTCCGCTCTCGCAGGAAAGATACACCGGCAATCAGGAATACGAAAAAGAAAATAAATACGCCAATCATAATCGGACCGAAGCGGTCAATCGTCTTCATATTCTCAGAACCGTATAAGTAGCTGATCTGGGGCTGTAATTGGAGCTGTTCCTCTGTACTTGGAAGGAGCTTCTGAGAAAGCTTTTGAAGCGTCATAATTACCGCCTTGTTGGCTGTAGGATTGCTACCCTCTAACAACACTTGAGGGATGACTCCTGAATTCCCAACGTTTCCGTCCAAAGTGATCAAAGCGTCAATCTTTCCTTCTACTAGAGCACTTTTCCCTAGCTCTTCGCTGGCATACTCTTTAATTGTAGCGTTTTCTTCTTTTAACGCAGCTGAGATATTTAGTGGTACACCGGATACTCCGATTTTTGGCTCATAGGCGTCCCCGTTGAATACCAAGCTCATTAAACTTAGAACGATAAGCGGTGCAACGAACATTAAGGCCATCGTTCTTTTATCATGAATAAATTGTCGCAAAATCCGTAAGGTGATCGCTCGGATTCTCATGAACGGACACCTCCATAATATAGAAAGGCTTCTTCAATAGAAGCTGAGCCAGTGGCTTCAAGCAGTCCGGCAGGTGTGTCGGCGGCAAGCAGTTTGCCATCACGGATCATTCCAAGGCGATCACATTTCTCAGCTTCATCCATGACATGCGTAGTGAGTACAATCGTGGTACCTTTTTCGTTCAGCGCTTTTAGTTCTTTCCAGATGGATAGTCGGAGTACAGGATCGATACCAACTGTTGGTTCATCAAGAAGAAGTAGCGGAGGCTCATGGAGCAGCGCAATCGCCAGGGATAGGCGGCGTTTCATTCCACCAGAGTATTGATCTACTCTTTTGCGCAGATGCTCCTGAAGATCTACTAGTTCCATAACAGCTTTGATGCGTTTGCCGCGCTCCGTACCTTTTAGTCCATACAGCGCAGCGAAGAATTCCAGATTTTCTTTTGCGCTGAGTTCTGTATATAGGGCATCAGATTGAGCCATGTATCCAATTTGCTGCAGCATGGATAACTTAGGCATAGTGACACCAAGCACTTTTACCTCACCTGAGGTCACCACATCGATACCTGTAAGCAGCTTTACTAGCGTTGTTTTTCCGGAGCCAGAAGGTCCTAGTATTCCGAAGGTTTCCGCACGCTCCACTTGAAGTGAAATATCTTCGAGCACCTGTTTGTCTCCAAAGGCTTTACTAACATGGCTCACTGAAATGACTGGAACTTCCGAACCCATATTCATCTCCTCGATTCTGAATAGTCTGGGATACAAAGTGGTGTTGCTGAGTGCTCTGCACAACAATAATGAGTGAGCGCTCACTCATTATTGTGCTCCGTAATCCAGTAAATGTAAAGTGCTAGATTCCTCTACTTGAAACTAACTTACAATTAGGTGTAAATCGCAAAGTAGCGGCATTTTTGCACAAGATGCGAATACCTGCTCACGAACCAACTTGATATGATGTTAATAAGGAATACAGCTGGGATGTTCGACAACTCAATGATGCAAATGCCATTGCTTCCGAAATTGATTAGGCGTTGTGCCGAAATGGGTTTTGAACAATTTGCAAAAATGAGAGCAATTTGTGATCCCCACTTCCTCGGCGATGTGCGAAATCGTGTATTTGCTTGAAGTCAGAAGATGAACGGCTTCCTGCATTCTTTTGACCGTTAAATAATCAGAAATACTACTGCCTGTACAATCCTTAAACAAGTGGGATAAATGATGGGGTGAAAGATGTAGATCCTTGCTCATTTGATCGAGCCGCAAAGGTTCCTTGTAATGCAACTGCAGCCATTCCATAATACGTTCTGCCTGATGTGGTTTACGAAGCAATTGTTCCATGGAGGTCGGCTTCTGCTGTGTATCCCAAAGTGGCTTTAAAGTACGTAGGAACGTGATGAGAAACAATGAGACCTCTTCCATGAAATCATTTTTGTGCAATGTTGGAAGCGCTTTATACAGATCCTTCAGAAGAGCTATCAGGGATTGAAGATCCTGCTGTTCATACCATCGAGGTGAGGCTAAATTGCCGCTGTGAATATGATTGAAAAAGCTTTGTAGAATGGGCCACTTCTCAAAAAAAGCTTTAAATATGCTTGGCTCATAATGCACAATCGAACGCACGAACGGAACCGCCTCATTGATTTCAATTTGAATATGATGCAGTTGATACGGCTGGAAAATACAAATCATCCCTGGCTTTATTTCATAGCTATTTTGATCAATAATCAGCGTCCCTTTACCTTCATGAATAATAAGAATTTCAACACCCTGATGAGCATGGAATGTACCTTGATAGTCGTCTGTATTTGTACTTGTTCTTTTATATACAAAATAGAGATGGAACGGTTGTAAGTCCTGCTGTTCATGGTACGTCACATTCGTGTTCCTCCTATTAGTAGGGATAAGGATAACCTATCGTTTACAAAAGTATAAGAGAACCCTTGCACAGCTAGCAACATCTAGATTAAAAAGTCTTACTCACAAATGGAGGACACCGAATTATGGCAGAACAAAAGACAGAATTACATAACGCAGGGTATAAAGCTTGGCTTGAATATCCATATATTCAATCGAGTGCAGTAAGAGAGTGCTATTCTCCTTGGTGCTATAACATCTTGACAGTCAAACAAGATCATCCAGTGATCAAAAGTGCTGTGCAAGAACTAACACGTGGCATACAAGGAATGCTCGATATGGAAGCTACCATTGCTGAATCTCAGGATAAAGATAAACAAGCTTGTATTGCAATCGGTACGTTTGATAGTAATCATCTGTTGATTACGCATACCTTTAGCGAGGCTACAAGGACAGCAATTGGATCAGAAGGATATGCCATTCGAACAAACACGGAGAAGGACTGTATTGCAATTGGTGCTTCCACACCCGTGGGATTACTATACGGCGTATTTGCATTCCTACGCTTACTTGGAACGGGTCAATCTATCGAAACGTTGGATGTGGTGGACAATCCTGTAAATCTTCTCCGCATGATGAATCAATGGGATAACATCGATGGAAGCATCGAACGTGGTTACGCGGGGAAGTCCATATTCTACTCGGATAACGAAATCACAAAGGACTTTGATCGATTGCAAGATTATGCGAGAATGCTCGCTTCGATAGGGATCAACGCAATTGCTATAAACAATGTCAATGTACATCGGTTTGAAACGATGTTTATTACGGAGCGCTATCTTCCTGACATCGCGAGGATTGCCGATATCTTTCGTAACTATGGGGTGAAGCTGTTCCTAAGTATTAACTATGCTAGCCCGATCGAAATCGGCGGATTGAATACAGCCGATCCGTTAGAATCTGATGTACGCCAATGGTGGAAGGCAAAGGTGATAGAAATCTATAAAGTGATTCCAGATTTCGGTGGGTTCCTCGTAAAAGCTGATTCTGAGAATCGCCCAGGCCCGTTCACTTATGATCGTGATCATGCTGATGGTTCGAATATGCTGGCTGAAGCATTATTGCCTTTCGGGGGAATCGTCATCTGGCGCTGCTTTGTTTACAATTGCAAACAGGATTGGCGGGATCGCTCCACCGATCGCGCGCGTGCGGCATATGATCACTTTAAACCGCTAGATGGTCGATTCATGGAGAATGTTATTTTACAGGTGAAGAATGGTCCTATGGATTTCCAAGTACGGGAAGGCGTATCTCCGCTGTTCGGTGCCATGGAGCATACGAATATGATGATTGAGTTCCAAATTACGCAGGAATATACAGGCCAACAGCGTCATGTCTGCTACCTCGTCCCTCAATGGAAGGAAGTTCTTGATTTTAATACGTACGCAACGGATTCGGAGTCATCGGTGAAACAGGTAGTTGATGGATCCATGTATGGTTATAAATATAGCGGCTTCGCTGCTGTTTCAAATATTGGTAATGATCATAACTGGACGGGGCATTTGTTAGCGCAGGCCAATCTATATGGTTACGGTCGTCTCGCTTGGAATCCGGAATTAAGTGCAGAGCAAATCGCGAAGGAATGGACAATGCTCACGTTCAGTGCAGAGGATGAGCAGTTAATAGATACGATTCGTGAGATCTTGCTAACCTCCTGGAATATCTATGAATCTTATACTTCGCCGCTTGGGGTAGGTTGGATGGTCAATCCTGATCATCATTACGGTCCAAATGTGGATGGATATGAATATTCGAAATGGGGAACGTATCATTTTGCAGACCTACAAGGTATTGGCGTAGACCGGACAATGAAGACGGGTACGGGATATATTGCTCAGTATCAAGGTGCGAATGTAGATTTGTATGAATCGGTAGCTACTTGTCCAGATGAGCTATTACTGTTCTTTCATCATGTACCGTATACGCATACTCTTAAATCTGGTAAAACGGTCATCCAGCATATTTATGATACGCATTTTGATGGCGTGGATCGCGCAGCGGGGCTGAGAGAGAAGTGGCAATCCCTTGAGGGGAAAATGGATGGCAGCAGGTTTGGACAGGTGGCAGACCGTCTGCACGAACAGGTACTACATGCCCGCGAGTGGAGAGATATCATCAATACTTATTTCTATCGAAAAAGCGGTATCCCAGACCAGCATCAACGCACAATATACTAAATATTAGCATTAGGAGGAGTGTGTCCAGCAGGGCCACTCCTTCTGTTGCTCCATCCCTTTGTTTCATAATCCTATGAGAAGAAAGGAAGATACACCTTGAATCAGAAAAGATTATTTAATGAGGGCTGGGAATTCGCCAAGAGTACTTTAGAAGTGACGAATGCTGAGTCCTTGGATTTCCATCCCGTCGATCTCCCACATGATTGGTTAATTTATAACACGTTAGACTTATATGAGAATAGTGTTGGCTGGTATCGATGCAGATGGATTTTACGACGGAAGGTACTTTCAAGCTTAACGATAAATGAAAAGAGACCGTCCCAAAAGCCATGAAAATGGCTGCTTGAGGCGGTCTTTTTATTTTTAAATAGACTATGTAAAATACGCGTTATTACGCTTTAATATAATCCGCAAAATTCTCCAGCAAGTATAGGGAATTAATATCTTCACGCAAATGATGCTGGACTAATTCATCTATTTTGTCTGTTTCATGGTTTGTCATACAATCCAGGATCATATGATGTTCGTTCAGAATTTTCTCCAGCTTTTCTTGCTTTAGCATATGCAAGCGACGATACCTTTCATAATGTACATTGGAGAACTTAATTAGCTTCCACAAAAATTCATGGCCTGCAAGTATAAACAATGTTCTATGAAAAGTGTCATCTAACATAAGAAAGTGCTCAAGTGCATGTTCCTGATATATGGCGTTTTTTTGCTCTTCTAAATTCTTCTTAAGCTCCATAATACCTTTAAGCGTAAGACTACCCGATAAACCTTTGATTATATCTTTTTCTAGAACACTTCTTAAATAGATGATTTGCTCGACAGATTCCAAATCGATGTATGAAACCAGGTTCCCTTTCTTCGGATACACATCAATATAGGACTCGAGGGATAGCTGCTTTAGTACATCGCGCAAAGGTGTCCTGGATATCTGAAACCGTTCGGACAACACCGTCTCACTCAAAATGGTTCCGGGATTTAGCGTTAGGTTAAGAATTTCGTGCTTTAATAGGTTCAAAATATCATTTTTGGTGGACATGAGGTTGCGTCTCCATTGCCGTTGAATTTGTAATTAGTATACATGAAGCGGAATGTGGATAGAAGAAAGTTTATTTCAATTATATCTTCACGACATCTTGTATACAAGTTTTCAATAAATATATTAATGTCATTGACAGTTGCTATAATTAATCTTAATATTTGAGTATATTATCTTGTATACAAGATCTCGACATATGAAATTATAGGAGGTTTTATCTAGATGAACATGACATGGAGATGGTATGGAGAAGGCAATGACAACATTACGCTTGATCATATCCGGCAAATTCCGGGGGTAATGGGTATTGTCTGGTCACTACATCATAAGGTAGCGGGCGAAGTGTGGGAAATGGATGACATTCAAAAGGTTGCGGATCAAATTACGAGCAAAGGGTTTAGCACTGCCGTAGTAGAAAGTGTGAACGTCCATGATGATATTAAGATTGGACTCCCGACGCGTGATAAATATATCGATATTTACATAGACACCATACGGAAGCTAGCCAAGGTCGGTACTAAAGTAATCTGTTACAATTTCATGCCGGTCTTTGACTGGACTCGGACGGAGCTGTACAAGGAATTGCCAGATGGCTCGAATGCGCTTTTTTATGAAAATGCGGCCATTAATGAGAAGCCGCGCGACATGGTGAATCGTATTCTCGAGGGGGCCGGCGAATTTACGATGCCTGGCTGGGAGCCGGAGCGTCTTGCGAAGCTCGATGAGCTATTCGCCGCTTATGCAGATGTAACGGAAGAGAAGCTGTTCGAGAACTTGGTCTATTTTCTGAAGCGCATTATTCCTGTCTGTGAAGAAGTCGATATCAAAATGGCTATTCATCCCGATGATCCTGCCTGGCCGATCTTTGGCTTGCCCCGCATTGTCCGCAGCCGCGATACGATTCGTCGTTTACTTGACGCAGTGGATAGTCCTTATAATGGATTAACCTTCTGCACTGGGTCGCTCGGTACGAATCCGAAGAATGATCTGCCGGCTATGATTCGGGAATTCTGTAATCGTATTCATTTTGCTCATATTCGAAATGTTAAGGTTTTTGAGAACGGAGATTTTATTGAGGTCTCTCATCGTGGACGGGATGGCAGTGTGGATGTGGCAGAGGTTGTTAAAGCGTATCATGAGAATGGATATACGGGGTATGTGCGTCCAGATCATGGTCGTCATTTGTGGGGGGAAGAGAAGACTTGCCGCCCGGGGTACGGGCTGTACGATAGAGCAATGGGGATCATGTATTTACTTGGTGTGTGGGATAGTCTCGACAATACGATGGGGGTGAAGTGAATGCTGCTTCTGACAAGAGAGAGTATTCAATCATGTGCAGAGGCGTGGAAGGACGCTGACGTGGAGCTTCCTCAGTTTGATTATGAGCAGGTGGCGGAGAATACGCGCGTTAGGCCGGAATGGGTTCATTTTGGAGCGGGGAACATTTTTCGGGGATTTGTTGCGAATGCTCACCAGAAGCTGTTGGAGCTTGGAAAAGCAGATACAGGCATTATTGCCGCTACCTCCTCTGACTACGAGCTGATTGACAAAATTTATAAACCACATGATCATTTAACACTTCTCGTACTAATGAATGCGGATGGCAAGTTTACGAAAAAGGTCATTAGCAGCATTACCGAAGCTATTATGGCAAACAAGAATCGAACGCAGGATTATTGCCGTTTAGTTGAAATATTTGAAAACCCGAGTCTGCAGATGGCCAGCTTCACCATTACAGAGAAAGGTTATACCTTAACGGATTCTAATGGAATGTACCTTGATATCGTGAAGAATGATATGGAGCAAGGGCCAGAGCAGCCTTCCCACAGCATGAGTGTTATCGCTTCTCTTGCTTGCCGTCGATATCTAAAAGGTCAGTATCCGATGACTTTTGTTAGTATGGATAACTGTTCGCACAATGGGGATATGCTGAAAAATAGCGTGACTACAATCGCTAAAGCATGGGCTGCAAAAGGGTTTGTGGAGGAAGGTTTTGTTGCGTACCTCGAAGATGAGAGTCGCATAACATTCCCCTTGTCGATGATCGATAAAATCACACCTCGTCCGTCCGAGGTTGTAGGTAATGCCTTACAGGAGCGCGGGATTGGCGGTATGGATATCATTATAACCTCGAGAAACGCTCATACTGCACCTTTCGTTAACGCAGAGGTTAGCGAATATCTGGTCATTGAGGATAAGTTTACGAATGGGCGACCATTATTAGAAGAAGCCGGTATTATATTCACAGATCGAGAGACCGTGAATAGGGTGGAAACGATGAAGGTTACAACCTGTCTGAACCCCTTGCACACGGCATTAGCGGTCACTGGCTGTCTACTAGGCTATACGCAGATTTCGGATGAGATGCAGGATCAGACCCTACGTACATTAGTCGAGCGGATTGGGTATAAGGAAGGATTGCCTGTAGTTGTAGATCCAATCATTCTACGTCCACAGCAGTTTTTGGATGAAGTGCTGCAAGAGCGCTTGGCGAATCCATTTATACCGGACACCCCGCAGCGAATTGCGACAGATACGTCGCAGAAGGTAGGCATTCGTTATGGGGGAACGATCAAATCCTATGTAGAACGCGAAGATCTTCTTCCAGCTGAATTGACGGCGATTCCACTAGCAATTGCTGCTTGGTGCCGCTATTTGATCGGAGTGGATGATGAAGGAAATTCATTTGAGCTAAGTCCCGATCCGTTAATGGAGTCACTTCAAGCGCATCTGCAGGGAGTAACTTTGGGAGATTCGACCTCAAATGTGCATAGAATTCTAGATAATGAGAAGATTTTTGGTGTACCGTTATATGAAATTGGTCTGGGTAGCAAGATTGAAAGTTACTTTTATGAGATGCTGAAAGGCCCAGGAGCTGTACGAAGAACGTTGGAAAAGCATTTAAATGAAGAGTTAGTGTAGATCACATTTACAAAAAGCCTCATGGAGTAAAAGCTACTGCACCCCGCAGAGCTATCCCCCATGAGGCTTTTTCGTGTCTAGTCCATTTGGTTTATCTGAATTTAGCAGTCTAGTACGCTAATATACCTACTTTTTCAAAAAAATAATTATAGTTAATATTTCCATAACATTCCTCTGCAACAGAGTTGACAATTGTAGACGAAAATGACATTAGCAGTTACCTATACGAAAAGGGTGAATCTAATTGAAAAACAGTAAATGGATTAGCGCAACGTTGGCTTCAGCACTTCTTGCAACAGTAGGCGTTGGGAGTGTATCTGCAGCCAGCATCGGCAGTAATGTAAAATCTGTAGCTGCCAATCAAACCACTGCTAAAACAGCAGTTAAAGAAGGTACAGCTACTTGGAATGTAAACGGTACGCCGATTGTGTTTAACACCATTAATAGCAGTGGTTACAAGCTGTACTCACTGAATCAGGTAGCTGGTGAAATTGGAGCTAAGTTAGTACTTGGAGTTGGCGGGTTTGAACTTAATGACAGCAAAGGATTACATAATGTGAAGCTCAAAACAGGCTCAAAGAGCTATGAAGTAGATGGTAATTCCGAGACATTCACAGTTGCTCCAGTATTTTATAACGGTAAAACCTATGTAGAGCTTTCTAAGTTAGTTTATGCATTAGGTGGAGAACTGGATGCTGATGCTAGCACGATTCTAAGCTTTGCTCGTCCTGAAGGACTGTTTGATACTTTGCACTGGACAGCAGCTGGAAGTCTGATTGCGAACAAAAGTGATGCTGAATCTGCTCAACTTATCAAGTTCAGCACAGAGCCAGGTAACTACGAAGTATTTTCATCTAATGACAGTGCAGTGGATTTTGCAGTATCACCGGATGGGCAGTGGGGAGCTTTCAATGATGAGACTGGTTTGTTGAATCTGATTAACCTGTCCAGCGGAGCTACTAAGCTACTTGGTACGGACAACAGTGTAAAAACGGATCTGGTTTGGTCGAATGATGGTAAAAGTATTTACTTCGTCCAAGGTGACAAGCAAGAGAAAATCGCAAAAATCGCTGTAGACACTGGTGAAGTTAAATCCGTATTGGCAGACAAAGTAGAAAATAAATCCGAACTGCGCATTTCCGCTGACCAAAAGAGCGCTGTTTATATCGTTAACTTGACGGGTGTTGCTAAAAACGATGCGGACAGCACAGAAGATTCTCTTACTGTAGACTTCAGCTCTGCTGGAGAGCAACTTTACAAGCTTGACCTGGCTACAAAAGATGCTAAGCCAGCTGCACTGACAACTACACCGGATAACAAGCTGTACCCTGAAATTTCTGCTGATGGTAGCGTCGTTTACCTGAGTGCAGATGCTGAGGGTAATGCAGCTAACACATTGAAGGTTGTAAAAGCAGACGGAACAAGCACTAACATTGCACTGGATGTTGAAGTAACTTGGTCTACAGGCGTTAACAATGGATTGGTTGTAGCCGGTTCAGCGGCAGACGGAAGCACAGTGGTCTATTCCATTGATAATAATGGAGCAAAGAGTGAGCTGTTCCGCTCCACTGAAGACGTATCTGAAGTAGCGGTTTCCAAAGATGGCAGCAAGCTGGCTATCGTAAGTGACGGCGGTGTATGGGTGGTTCAAGGCGGTAAAGCATTGCAACTGTCGAAATAATAAATATCCCTAATCAAATTTTAACGGCGTAGAGCCGAGAGGAGAAATAATACAATGAAGATTTTCAAAAAGCTAACAGTAACGGCTCTAACGGCTGTAATTGCGGTAACCGCATCTTTCGCAGGGGTTGCAGCAGCAGCCGATTCACTTAAAGGTAAAATCACAGTTAACGGTTCAACTGCACTTCTTCCATTGACGCTTCAAGCGGCAAAAGAATTCCAAAAGCTACACCCTAAAGTGAAAATCGCAGCATCCGGTAAAGGTTCAGTAACTGGACCTCAAGCTGTTAAAAAAGGCATCGCTGATATCGGCGCTTGCGACTGGGATGCTAGCATCGACGTACCAGGCTTCAAAGCTTTTGACGGTCAAGTAGCGAATAAAGTAGCGGTTATTCCTTTTGCTACAATCGTGAACAAGAATGTTGGCGTAGACAACCTTACAACAGAACAGCTTAAAGGTATTTACGCAGGTAAAATCACGAACTGGAAAGAAGTAGGCGGTGCAGATGCTGACATCGTGGTTATCACTCGCTCTTTCGGTTCCGGTACACGTGTTAACTATCAAGCTAAAGCTTTGGATGGCGGAGATATCGTTAAAAAAGCTAAGAACTACAAAGAAACTGGTTCTTCCGGTGACATGAAAACAGCTGTAGGAACAACGCCTAACTCTATCGGTTATATCGACCTTGTATATGTAAGTGGCGATGTTAAAGCTGTTAAACACAATGGTGTAGCAGCTACTACGGACAACGTAATCAATGGATCTTATAAGATCTGGGCTTATGGTTATTACATGACTAAAGGTCAACCTACTGGCGCTACCAAAGAATTCATCGAATACGTACAAAGCAAGAAGTTCCAACAAGGTTCCCTGAAAAAGCTTAAATTTATTCCGATCGCAGCAATGAAGGGCTAATAACATCTAAAGAACATATTGAACGGTAACAGCGGCCAGCTCCGATCTTGATACGGGGGTGGCCGCTTACAGGAGGGAAAGTATGGGGGCACCAGTCCAAGGCTTGGCAACTAGGGGAAAAGAGAGCGTAACGCAGGTTAGCGCTAATCCCAAACGTCATGGTAGACATTTGTTTAGCAACAAATTGTTTAAGTTTTATTTTTTATTCAGCATTCTTGCGCTTTGCTTCGTGCTTGGACTTGTAATTCTATTTATCGGCAAAACGGCTATGCTTCTGTTCGGCCATCTCTCGCCTGCGGACTTTTTCTTTTCCTTTAACTGGACGCCGGAAGAGGATTCCTTTGGAGCGGCTGCCTTCATTGTAAATACACTTTCACTAACTGCATTAACGCTGCTGATCGCAGTTCCTATTTCGGTAGGGATGGCAGTACTTTGTGCAGAGATTGCTCCAAAATGGATGAAGACTTTTATCCGTCCAGTGCTAGATTTATTGGTAGGTATTCCTTCAATAGTTTACGGATATATAGGCTTAACGGTATTGCTTCCTTTCTTGCGCAGAATTAGTGGGGAGAGCTTAGGCGATGGCTTGTTAGCTGCTGCACTTGTACTCGCATTAATGGTGCTGCCAACGATTTGCCGAATCAGTGATGATGCCATTGTCTCTGTGCCGCGCAAATATCGTGATGCTGCATATGCTCTTGGATCTACCCGTTTACAGGTCATCATGCGTGTAGTACTGCCTGCGGCTAGCCGGGGAATTATCTCTGCGGTTATTCTAGGTATGACTCGTGCTGTGGGTGAGACGATGGCTGTAGTTATGGTTATCGGGAATACACCGCAATTGGCGAAAACGTTATTCACGCCAGCATCGGTGCTGACTAGTAACATCGTTATGCAAATCTCCAATGTAGAGTTTGATTCTACATGGAACTATGCGCTACATATGATGGCATTTCTCCTGCTAGTAATATCATTTGTATTAATTCTGATCATCCGCGTGCTGGGTAGAAAAAGGAGGGATGCAGCGTGAACGGATTCGCAAGTACAAAGCATACAGCGCGGGCTCAAAGAAACAATAAAATTGCAACCATAGGGTTTTATACGCTTGGGGCTTTAGTCATGCTGCTGATCTTCTGGCTGCTCTTCACGATTCTTAGTAAAGGTTTACCGGCACTTCGGCCCGATTTCTTAATTAAACAGCCTGAAGAGATTGACGCAGGTGGTGGGATTGGCCCGGTGCTGTTTAACTCCTTTTACATTTTGTTCATCTCGCTGTTTATTTCCGTTCCAATTGGTTTGGGTGCGGGAATCTATATGGCTGAGTATGCACCAGACAATAAATTTACAGGCGCACTACGTATTTGCGTAGAATCTCTGTCATCGGTACCATCGATTGTGTTCGGTATGCTCGGACTGGCGATTTTTGCGGAATATTTCGATATCGGTCTGACGATTCTTGGCGGAGGCGTCAGCTTAGCACTGCTGAATCTACCTATGCTTGCGCGAGTAACAGAGGAAGCAGTACGTGCTGTCCCCGGGGAGATCCGCGAGGCTGGTTATGCACTTGGGATGACTAAATTCCACGTGATCCGCACGGTAGTCCTACCTGTTGCAATGTCTGCCATTGTTACTGGGATTTGTCTCGTTGCTGGACGCGCCTTCGGGGAGTCTGCGGTTATTATCCTTACCGCTGGTCTCAGTACCTCGGGCGAAATGTGGGATTTCAATCTGTTCTCACCGGGTGAAACACTGGCCGTACACCTTTGGTATGTACAATCCGAGGCGATCGTAGAAGATGCGCGTCAAATTGCTGATAAGTCGGCAGCCGTACTTGTATTTGTAGTTTTGTTTATCAATTTTGTATTTCGATTTCCGTTGTGGCTGGGAAATCGCCGGAAATAATGAACTGGGGTCTACAGGCGATACCTGTAGGCTTTTATTTACGAAAAGCTGTTCTAAGGGAATGTTACCGTTCGCTTAGAACAGCTTTTTGAGATTTAATCAGGAAGCTTTAAATGGAGAGACAACTAGCTAGGTTACTTTTAGATAGGCTGATCTTCTGTGATTGAATTTCTGTGATTGAATGATTACGCTCATCCTGGTGAAATTGGGGAGTTGCTCGTGCATCGGTGAGTTATCAATGCATATATGTGAGTGCTCACGATTCGTGAACTAGATTGCTTAAGGGTTGTTTGTTGAGTATTTGCATAGATAGAGGGAATACCTCCCTATAATTCGACGCGCTATGGTCTCTAAATGCTTTATAAGGAAATCCCCCCTATAATACCTATGATTTAATCATAATTAGAGATTTTGAGTAATATTAACGGTACAAATTCCCTATAAAGCCTGATTTTTAGCGATTCTAGGTAATTTTATAGGGAGAATTTCCCTATAGTTACAGTCTAGCAGGATATAACCCTTTTCGATCTGGTCCAAGGAGAGTTCCACACTAGAAAGTACCTGAACGTACCCGGCAACACAGCATCGCAAGTAACTCCAAGAAACGTCAACCGTATCCGCGCCAGAACAACTGCCAAAGTTACTCTACAAACCTAGTGCCCTAAAGGTACCAGCAACACAGCATCGCAAGTAACCCCGAGAAACGTCAACCGTATCAGCAACAGCCTAGCCGCCTAGTACAGACTGTTCAACCAACCTAACTGTCTGGTGTTTATTAAGTCTTGTCTGAAGAATCGAGGATTTCAGCTCCTGTTTTTTCTAGCGCTGTGTCGAATGTCTTTCTCCCTGAACGCAAAAACAGCCTCCCCGAAGGAAGGCTGTTACTCTGACGTCCCGGAAGGGATTCGAACCCCTGACCGTGCGCTTAGAAGGCGCATGCTCTATCCAGCTGAGCTACCGGGACATGATTGCTGGCTGAAAAGCAAGCAGGATTTATCATATCATGTACGCCGATGTTTTTCAAGCTGTTTTTTAAAAAGAGTACGGGGTATGCTATAATCTACAATTATTAAGTTTCGGAAGAAGCTTAAGGTCTTAATAACATTTATGACGTTTTAGAATTCAATTCACATAATTAGCTATAAGGAGGTGCCCTCATTAAAGATTCAGATTCCCCCGCCACAAAAGAGAATATCGTCCTGTTTCCCAAGACACTGGACTATTATCAAATCCAGCTTACGGTGATGCTGGAGAGTGAACGATACGGGGAAGCGATGGAGCTGCTGCGTTTTTTGTTGCAGTGTCAAGGACAGGAAGAGCGAAATTACGAGGAATGGCGGTCTCTGCTGGAATGGCTCGAAACAGCTTTCCCTTACGCCTCTCAGAATGGAGATGCGGAAGGAGCCGTTCACCCCGAAGACGAAGATTTAAGGGAAGAAGATATGGCCCGTCTCTTGGCCAAATCAAAAATGACTGAGGATGCGGGGTATCCTCAAAAGCTGCTGCAGCGGATAATGAATGAGCCGCTGTCAGAGGCGACAATCTTAGCACTAGAGCAGCTTTCATATCTGGAAGGCGGCGGAGTCGATGAGGCGCTGACGGCATGGCTGCAGGGGGATAATGTTCACCCGCTGCTGCAATTTCGGACCCTGCAGACCCTTCGGCGGCGTGGGATGCAGGGAACAGTGAATCTGATTCGTGGTCACGAAACAGCAATTGTAGAGATTGAAAGTGTACCGCTGCAGACAGAGGATTTTCCACCACAGGTGAGTCAGGTGCTCGAGCGGGTAGCCGAGCAGGCGGAGGTACATGAGCCTACGCTGTATTATTTTGCACAGGAGCTCTGGGGCCAGTTCGTCATGTCGATTTATGGATCGGAAGAGTATCGGAAAATACTGGATGGAGAAGACGCGCTACTAGATATTTGGGCGGGGGCGTTACACCAGTTTGTATCTGAGAGCTTAAACGGTACACGGCAGGAGGAGGAGACTCGCGGAATGTACGGCATTACAGACGGCATGCGCTTTCAATTTGAGGGGGCTTATCGTGCGCTCAAGGGTTTTGTAAAGACTTCTCTACTTGATAAATAAAGTAATGTTGTATATAATATAATGGTTATTCTGTGCGTGGATTGTAATCATTTTTTGAAGTAAACTTGTGAACCTATATTTTGGAGGGAAAAGTATAATATGAAAGCAACATGGGAAAAAATAGAGAAGAACCTTGGAGTTCTTGAAGTAGAAGTTGACGCAGAACGCGTTGCAGCAGCACTTGATAAAGCTTTTAACAAAGTCGTTAAGAAAGCTAACGTACCAGGCTTCCGTAAAGGTAAAGTGCCACGTCCGATCTTTGAATCCCGTTTTGGTGTAGAAAGCTTGTACCAAGATGCAATCGACATTCTTCTTCCTGAGGCTTACGGTGAAGCAGTTGAACAAACTGACATCTTCCCTGTAGACCGTCCTGAAGTTGATATTGAGCAATTTGCTAAAGGTCAATCCTTTATCTTCAAAGCGAAGATCACGGTTAAACCTGAAGTGAAACTCGGCGATTATAAAGGTCTGGAAGTTCCAGTACAAAAAGCTGAAGTGACTGAAGAAGAGCTGAGCGCTGAGCTTGCTCGTCTGCAAGAGCGTCATGCTGAACTCGTAGTAGTTGAAGAAGAAGCAGCAGCTAACGGCGACATCGCTGTGATCGATTTTGACGGATATGTTGATGACGTACCGTTCGAAGGCGGAAAAGCTGAGCGTCATTCTCTTGAACTTGGTAGCAACTCCTTCATTCCTGGATTTGAAGAGCAAGTAGTGGGAATGTCCACTGGAGATTTCAAAGATGTTGAAGTTACTTTCCCTGAAGAATACCATGCAGAGAACCTTGCGGGTAAGAAAGCAGTATTCAAAGTGAAACTGCACGAAATCAAACGCAAACAACTTCCTGCACTTGATGATGAGTTCGCTAAAGATGTAAGTGAATTCGAAACTTTGGAAGAGTACAAAGCAGATCTGAAAACTCAGCTCGAATCCCGTAAACAGGATGAACTGAAAGGCCTTCGTGAGAACGCAGTTGTTGATAAAGCAGCAGCAAACGCTGAAGTTGAGATTCCTGAAGCAATGATCAACAGCGAAGTTGAGAACATGGTTCGTGACTTCGACACTCGTCTTCGTCAACAAGGCATGAACATGGATATGTTCCTGAGCTTCTCGGGTCAAACTCGTGAAGACTTGCAGAACCAAATGAAAGGCGATGCTGAAAAACGCGTTCGCAACAACCTGGTACTGGAAGTTATCGCTAAACAAGAGAACATTGAAGTTTCCGAAGAAGAAGTTAACGAAGAGTTGGCTACTATGGCTGAAGCTTACAAACGTACTCCTGAAGAAATTCGCAGCATCTTGGCAGCTAACGGTTCACTGGGCAGCTTGAGCGAAGAACTTTCTTTGCGCAAAACCATTGATTTCCTTGTTAGCAATAGTGTAGAAGTTGAAGCAGTAGAAGAAGCACCAGCTGCTGAAGACGCTAAAGCTGAGTAAGATTTTTTAAACTACCTAGAACGGCCGAGCAATCGGCCTCCATACAGATATGATAAGGCACGTAAGTTTCGTTACGTGCCTTATTTTTATCCTCGGGCACAGATATATGTGATTACATAGGTATCCGTATGAGCGTATGGTATTAAGGAAATTGGCGTGATGACGTCACTATCACAAGCAGTGGACAGGTCTGCTGTAGTGAAAAAATGACATCGGGCCGTGAACGTGTTAAAATATTTTTGAAACGATAAGACTAATCTGTATAGAGAAAAGAGGTTGGTGGCATGAGTCTGGTACCAATGGTTGTGGAATCAACAAGTCGTGGGGAACGTTCATACGATATCTATTCCAGATTGCTCAAGGATCGCATTATTTTCTTAAGCAGTGCGATTGACGATGATGTCGCCAATCTGGTTATTGCTCAACTGCTGTTCCTTGCAGCAGATGATCCCGAGAAGGACATTCACTTGTACCTCAACTCACCCGGTGGTTCAGTAACAGCCGGCATGGGTATATACGATACGATGCAATATATCAAACCGGATGTTTCAACCATTTGTGTAGGGATGGCGGCAAGCATGGGATCGCTCCTTTTAACAGCTGGGGCTCCGGGCAAAAGATACGCGCTGACTAACAGCGAAGTTATGATTCATCAACCGCTCGGTGGTGTTCAAGGTCAAGCGTCCGACATTTGGATTCATACCGATTGGATCCTCAAGACGAAACAGAAGTTGAATCAAATTTATGTAGATCGCACAGGTCAGCCCCTTGAAAAAATCGAACGGGACACAGACCGCGATAACTTCATGAGCGCGGAAGAAGCCAAGGAATATGGGCTTATTGACCAGGTTCTTTCTTCACCGATGAAATCTTAAAGGGGTGGTTAGATGTTTAAATTTAATGATGAAAAAGGGCAATTGAAATGTTCTTTTTGCGGCAAATCACAAGAGCAGGTTCGTAAGCTTGTAGCAGGACCGGGCGTTTATATATGTGACGAATGTATCGAGCTTTGCACGGAAATCGTGGAAGAAGAGCTCGGTCATGAGGAAGAGCTTGATCTGAAGGATATTCCGAAACCAAAGGAAATCCGCGATATTTTGGATCAATATGTAATCGGTCAAGAGCAAGCGAAGAAATCGCTGTCTGTTGCAGTTTACAATCACTATAAGCGTGTGAACAGCCAAAGCAAAATCGAAGATGTTGAACTGACGAAGAGTAATATTCTTTTGCTTGGTCCAACCGGTTCGGGTAAAACTTTGCTCGCACAGACGATGGCGAAGATTATCAACGTTCCATTTGCGATTGCTGATGCTACTTCCCTAACGGAAGCTGGTTATGTCGGCGAGGATGTTGAGAACATTCTGCTTAAGCTGATTCAAGCGGCAGATTATGATGTGGAGAAAGCCGAACGCGGCATTATCTATATTGATGAGATTGATAAAGTGGCACGTAAATCCGAGAACCCGTCCATTACTCGTGACGTATCTGGTGAAGGTGTACAGCAGGCACTTTTGAAGATTCTGGAAGGAACAGTTGCTTCTGTACCTCCACAAGGTGGACGTAAGCATCCTCATCAGGAGTTTATTCAAATTGATACGACGAACATCTTGTTCATCGTAGGTGGTGCTTTTGACGGTCTGGAGCAAATGATTAAACGCCGTATCGGTAAAAAAGTCATTGGCTTCAACGCAGCGGTTGAAGGACAAAAGGATCTGGGGCCTGGCGAATATTTGTCGATGGTATTGCCTGAAGACTTGCTCAAATTCGGACTAATCCCTGAATTTGTAGGCCGTCTGCCAGTTATCTCGACTTTGGAGCCGCTTGATGAGAATACGCTGGTGCGTATCCTTTCCGAGCCTAAGAATGCACTCACAAAACAATATATCAAGCTGCTGGAAATGGATAACGTAGCGCTGAAGTTCGAACCGTTGGCACTCGAAGCAATTGCCAAGGAAGCGATCAAACGCAATACGGGAGCCCGTGGACTGCGCGCGATTATTGAGAGCATCATGCTTGATGTGATGTATGAAGTTCCTTCACGCGATGATATTAAGGATTGTGTGATCACGGAGCAGGTCGTTCAAGAGAAGGCTTTGCCTGAATTGAACCTTAAGAAAGACAAAAAGAAAGAGGAAAGCGCGTAAGTCGCTTACCTTAACAATACATGTCACTGTCTCCACCTTTCTTCCGCTTATCCCGCTTCACTAGCGGTTGCGAAGGGGTGGAGCTTTGGCGTTATGGGGGAGAAAAATCATGTTCTTGAGACACCAAACCCGTCCTGTCAATGTTGGCGGGCTCATTATTGGGGGAAACAACGAGGTTGCGATTCAAAGCATGTGTACAACCAAAACAGCTGATGTGGAGGCTACTGTAGCCGAAATTTTACGGCTTGAGGAAGCAGGCTGCCAACTGGTACGCGTTACTGTCAACAATGAAGAGGCAGCCGCCGCGATTAAGGAGATCAAGAAGCAGATTCATATCCCACTCGTAGCGGATATTCATTTTAACTATAAGCTGGCGCTGATGGCTATTGAGAACGGCATCGATAAAGTACGGATTAATCCGGGTAACATCGGTCGTCGGGAGAAGGTAGAAGCAGTAGTTAAAGCGTGTAAAGAAAAAGGAATTCCGATTCGGATTGGTGTAAACGCCGGATCTTTAGAGAATCATCTCTTGGAGAAATACGGATATCCGACTCCAGAAGCTATGGTAGAAAGTGCACTGTACCATATTGGGATTCTGGAAGAGCTGGATTTCCACGACATTATCGTTTCCTTAAAAGCATCCGATGTGCCAATGGCCATCGAAGCTTACCGTCAGGCTGCGGAAGTTATTCCTTATCCGCTGCACCTTGGGATTACAGAATCCGGCACCTTGTTTGCCGGTACTGTAAAAAGCTCCGCGGGTATCGGTGCACTGCTCTCTATGGGCATCGGCAGCACCCTGCGTATCTCGCTTAGCGCTGATCCAGTGGAAGAAATTAAGGTGGCACGCGAGCTGCTGAAGACCTTCGGTCTGATCTCTAATGCAGCTACACTCATTTCTTGTCCGACTTGCGGACGACTTGATATAGATCTCTTCTCCATCGCTAATGAGGTGGAAGAGTACATTTCGAAGCTTAAGGTGCCTATTAAAGTATCCGTGCTCGGCTGCGCCGTTAATGGTCCTGGTGAGGCGCGTGAAGCGGATATTGGTATTGCTGGTGCCCGTGGGGAAGGTTTGTTGTTCCGTTACGGTCAGATGATTCGTAAGGTGCCTGAAGCGGAACTCGTGAACGAGCTGAAGAAGGAAATCGATGCGATTGTTGTAGCGTATGAGGAAACTGGTGAAATTCCAGGGCGTGCTCACGCTAATCTTGCACCTCCGGTGCAATCAAAGTAATTTGGTCTTTTACGAATTAATGATTCAATTCATAATAAGTGGCGAAGAACGCCCTGTTACACCTCGGGATATCCGGTGGTGGGAACGGGGCGTTTTTTTGCGTGGAATAAATTAATCAGGGGGAACATCGAATGAACTATGAACAAGCACATGAAGCGTTTATTGAGCAGCATTTAACAAGCAGGACAGGTGAGAGGCGGGGTAGATTGGAGAGAGGGCATCGTCATGCCGAAGAATTGTTCTTGCAGAATATATGGTGGCCGCTTCGTGGGGACTTCAATGCTCTACATCCGGAGTATGAGGTGCTGGATTGGCGCGGACGATCTTATTTCGCGGATTATGCTTTTTTGTCGGGGCCTATCAAGCTCTTGTTCGAGATCAAAGGGTATGCAGCGCATGTGAGGGACATGGACAGGCTGAAGTATTGTAATGAGCTAAATCGTGAGACGTTTCTGTACGGAATAGGTTACCAAGTAATTTCATTTGCCTATGACGATGTGGAACAGCGTCCTGAGCTATGCATTACACTGCTGCGTGTGGTGCTAAGCCGTTACCAAATTGTAAGTGCACCGAGTGGTGGAGCAACTCTCATGGAGAAAGAAATTATCCGATATATAGTTGGAAAAGCGGGTGTAGTTCGACTTAAAGATATAGCAGATTATTTCGCGCTAGATCCTATAACGGTACGATTGATGCTTATGAGATTATGCGAGAAAGGCTGGCTGAAAGCCGTAAAAAGGGTAAATGGCGTTAGAAATGTAGGTTATGAGTTAGCTCGGGATGTCTTATTTTACTGGGATTGATTGATTAGCATAAGTTAAGGGGAGTGGTTAGGGATGAGTGTATTGTGAGAAAGAGCTGCACTTTAAAAGTAACTATGATTGTATGCCTGTTATAGGGGAAATCTCCCTATAAATAGACCGATTTTGCTCGAAAAGTGAGATTATACGGAAAACCTCCCTATAAATTCGCTAAAAGTAGCTGTTTGTACGTAAAACCAACGAATTATAGGGAGGAATTCCCTATGAGCCCCTCATTGGGATCGCCCTTCTCAAACTATAGGGAGGTTTTCCCTATAGTTCTTACTAATTGGGTCATAACTGAGCAAATGAATAGATATTTACCGAAATATTTCAACAAGGTTACTTTGCGTACCTAGTGAGTTCATTGTATTAAGATAATTTCCGTTACCGAGGAACCCAGACTAATCAAGTTACTTCCCCCATTCAAACAAGTTTGTTACTAAATCTCAGGACTCCACCGACTGTCCTACACCAACAATTCAACAAATCCTCAATTGTGCGTTTACTAATTACCGAAACGGCTATACTACCTAATAGTAGCCAAAGGTGGAAAGGTAGACTGAACGAAACAGGAGGATGACCTATGGAATTAAGTATAGTTGTGATGATCGTGCAGCTCTTTTTCGCGCTGGTTATCGGCGTATACTTTTGGAATCTGCTGCGGGGTCAGAAGACAAACAAGACGGCGGTAGACCGAGAGTCGCGTAAGGAACTGGATAAACTACGGAAAATGCGTATGATTTCACTAACCAAACCATTGTCGGAGAAAACTAGGCCGGCTTCTATTGGAGATATTGTTGGGCAAAAAGATGGGCTCCGCGCCCTGAAGGCCGCACTATGTAGCGCTAATCCGCAGCATGTGATTATTTATGGTCCGCCAGGAGTCGGTAAGACTGCAGCGGCGCGCGTGGTCATGGAAGAGGCGAAAAAAAATGCCCTTTCCCCTTTTAAAAGTGACGCCAAATTCACTGAAATTGATGCGACGACCGCTCGTTTTGATGAGCGTGGTATTGCCGACCCGTTAATCGGATCGGTGCATGATCCTATTTATCAGGGCGCCGGAGCCATGGGCGTGGCAGGTGTGCCGCAGCCAAAGCCAGGAGCGGTGACGAAGGCGCATGGCGGGATTCTTTTTTTGGATGAGATCGGTGAGCTTCACCCCATTCAGATGAATAAGCTGCTAAAGGTGCTGGAGGACCGGAAGGTTCTGCTAGAGAGCGCGTATTATAATTCGGAGGACAATAATACTCCGGCTTATATTCATGATATTTTTCAAAATGGCTTACCCGCTGATTTCCGGTTAGTAGGCGCGACTACGCGATCCCCGGATGAGATTTCTCCCGCGCTGCGTTCACGCTGTATGGAGATTTATTTCCGTCCGCTATTGCCGGATGAGATTGCGGTCATCGCGTGTGACGCGATACAGAAGATCGGACTGAAGCCAAGCCCTGAAGCAGTCACTGTTGTGCAGCAATATGCAACAAATGGCCGGGAGGCAGTCAATATGATTCAGCTCGCAGCTGGATTAGCGCTGACGGAGCAGAGAGATACGCTAAATGCTGCTGATGTTGAATGGGTGGCAGGCAGTAGCCAGCTTCCACTTCGAACAGAGCGCAAGATTCCTTCGGCGCCGCAGATTGGATTGGTTAACGGACTTGCAGTGTATGGACCGGGAATGGGCACCTTGCTCGAGATCGAAGTATCCGCAGCACCTGCGCAGAACGGTCAAGGTAGACTGAACGTAACCGGAGTAGTAGATGAGGAAGAGATCGGTGGAGGTTCTCGCACGATTCGGAGAAAGAGTATGGCTAAAGGCTCCGTTGAGAACGTATTGACCGTACTGCGTACCATGAATCTGGAGCCAGACCGTTATGATCTGCATGTGAACTTTCCAGGTGGAACACCCATTGACGGACCCTCAGCAGGGGTTGCGATGGCAGTTGCTATCGTCTCCGCCATTCGTGGTCTTCCCGTGGATAATACCGTAGCGATCACTGGTGAGATAGGCATACATGGGCGTGTGAAGCCTGTGGGTGGTGTAATTGCGAAGGTGGAGGCTGCTTTTCAGGCAGGAGCTACTACGGTGCTTATTCCAAAAGAAAACTGGCAGTCCCTATTCGCTGACCTCGCCCCACTACGCGTCATTCCAATGGAAACGGTGGAAGAAGTATTCCGTCATCTGTTTGGCGCCGATACAGCAGATGTAAGGCTTCCGGCAGTAGCTGGAGAGCTATTCTCAGCAGCACCTTCACTTCTGAAGGCTGATGCCGCTGGAGAGTCTGCAAAGGGTTGAACTTAAATTATCACCTAAAATGTAAGCTAGGGTGTTATGGTTTCGATAAGTAAATCGTGACTTGCCACTGTAAAATAAAGGGAGCCGCAGGCGTGTCTGCTGCTTCCTTTTTTAAAATATAGATTCACACTTTCTATAATCCTTACATTTCTTTGAGAAACGTTGCCGATTTTTAAGGATAATAAGGTTGTTTATTCTTAAATTGCAAGTACTTTGTTGGTGTTTTGGGGCTGCTTTTGTTAGAATGAATTCATATGAGATTAATTGAGAGCCATGGGAGGTGCGAAAGCGATGATGACAAATAAAACAAAAGGTCGTCGTTTTCCTTTATTACCGCTAAGAGGTCTTCTTGTGTACCCAAGCATGGTTCTTCACTTGGATGTGGGCCGTGAGAAGTCAGTTCGGGCACTAGAAAAAGCTATGGTTGAAGATAATTTAATTCTTCTGTGTTCACAGTCGGAAGTGAATATTGAAGAGCCTGGTCAGGACGATATTTTTCGGGTCGGTACTGTCGCGAATGTGCGGCAAATGCTGAAGCTGCCAAACGGTACGATTCGTGTACTGGTTGAGGGTGTAGAACGAGCCGAAATTATTAATTATATCGATAATGATGAGTATTATGAGGTTATGGCGCGCGAGCTACCAGAAGAGGAAGATGGCAATCAAGAGTGTGACGCGCTGATGCGTACAGTACTTAATCAGTTCGAACACTATATAACGTTATCCAAAAAAGTGACACCAGAGACACTGGCTGCTGTATCCGATATTGAGGAGCCTGGTCGTCTTGCGGATGTCATTACGAGCCATTTATCGCTGAAGATTAAGGATAAGCAAGAAATTCTAGAGACGATTGATGTCAGTAAACGGCTAGAGAAGCTTCTTGATATTCTTAATAATGAGCGTGAAGTGCTGGAGCTTGAACGCAAGATCAATCAACGTGTGAAGAAGCAGATGGAGAAGACGCAGAAGGAATATTATTTGCGTGAGCAAATGAAAGCGATCCAGAAAGAACTCGGCGAGAAGGAAGGTCGGGTGGGAGAAGCGGAAGAGCTGCGGAATCTAATGGAAGAGAAGAATTTGCCTGAACGCGTGAAAGAGAAGATGGAGAAGGAAATCGATCGTCTGGAAAAAATGCCGGTGAGCTCAGCGGAAGGTGGCGTAATTCGCAATTATGTGGATTGGCTGTTGGGTCTTCCTTGGAATGAACAGACAGAAGATGACCTTGACATCAAGAAGGCAGAACAGGTACTTGATGAGGACCACTACGGTTTGGAAAAACCAAAGGAACGGGTATTGGAATATTTAGCTGTTCAGCAGTTGGTGAAGAAGCTAAAAGGTCCGATCCTATGTCTTGTAGGGCCTCCAGGTGTGGGCAAAACCTCACTCGCTCGTTCCATCGCCCGTTCACTTAATCGTAAGTTCGTTCGCATTTCGCTTGGCGGTGTGCGTGATGAAGCGGAGATCCGTGGTCATCGCCGGACTTATGTAGGTGCGATGCCGGGCCGAATCATTCAAGGGATGAAGACGGCGGGAACGATTAATCCGGTTATCCTGCTAGATGAGATTGATAAAATGGCTGCAGATTTCCGTGGCGACCCGTCTTCAGCATTGCTTGAGGTATTGGACCCAGAACAGAACAATACGTTCAGTGACCATTTCGTAGAGTTACCATTTGATTTATCAAACGTTATGTTTGTTACAACAGCGAATGTAGTGCATAACATTCCGCGTCCGCTGCTTGATCGGATGGAAATGTTATTTATTCCGGGTTATACGGAACTGGAGAAATTGCAGATCGGTAGCCGTTATCTATTGCCGAAGCAGAAGAAGAACCATGGTCTTGCAGAAGATCAACTGATCATCGAAGACGACAGTTTATTGCGTATCGTGCGCGAATATACTCGTGAATCCGGTGTGCGTAATTTGGAGCAGCAGATTGCAGCGTTATGCCGCAAAGCTGCGAAACAGATTGTGTCCAAGGAAAAAGAGAGTGTAGTCATTCTGCCGGATGACATCAAGGATTACTTAGGTGCATCGAAATACCGTTACGGTATGGCGGAGCTTGAAGATCAGATTGGCACAGTAACTGGACTGGCCTGGACTGAGGTTGGTGGCGATACGCTGCTGATCGAAGTGACTGTTGTGCAGGGAACGGGCAAGCTGACACTTACTGGACAACTGGGCGATGTAATGAAGGAGTCGGCGCAGGCCGCTTTCAGTTATACACGTTCGAAGGCGGAGGAGCTGGGGCTCCAGCCCGATTTTTATGAGAAGATTGATATTCATATCCACATTCCTGAAGGTGCGATTCCGAAGGATGGCCCGTCTGCAGGGATTACGATTGCTACCGCATTGATCTCCGCACTTACGAAGCGTTATGTTTCGAAGGACGTGGCCATGACCGGTGAGATCACCCTGCGTGGACGTGTATTGCCGATCGGTGGACTGAAAGAAAAGTCTTTAGCTGCACACCGTGCTGGATATAAAAAGATCCTTCTTCCCAAAGACAATGAACGTGACCTGAAAGAAATTCCAGAGAGCGTACGCAATGATGTGGAGTTCATACCAGTATCTAACATGGATCAGGTCTTGCATCATGCGTTAGTTGAGCATCATAATGAAATTAGCAGTGAGCCACCGAGTAGTGTGCATTAGAAAGGAAGTCCTATGAAAGTTAATATTGCCGAATTTATAATCAGTGCCGTTGGACCTGATCAATACCCTGATGATGCTTTGCCAGAGGTTGCTCTGGCAGGGCGCTCCAATGTAGGGAAGTCATCCCTCATTAACCGAATGATTAACCGCAAGAATCTGGCTCGGACAAGCTCCACTCCAGGTAAGACCCAGCATATGAACTATTACCGTATCAATGAAGACACCATGTATTTTGTTGACTTTCCAGGTTACGGATATGCTAAAGTGTCGAAGACGCAACGTGCAACATGGGGCAAGATGGTGGAAAAATATCTATCTGAGCGCGATACGTTGAAGCTTGTTCTGCTCATCGTGGATCTGCGTCATCCGCCGACCAGCAATGATAAGATGATGTTCGACTGGTTGAAGCATTATGATCTTCCTATGTGTGTAGTAGCGACTAAGGCAGATAAGATTCCGAAGACTCGCTGGCAAAAGCATATCAAGATCATGAAGCAGGAGCTTGGCGTGCTGCCAGGGGATAATTTCATTCCATTCTCTTCAGAGATTGGCCTTGGTAAAGAAGAACTTTGGGGATTGATTGATGGGTATGTTCTCTCCTCTCCAGATTCTGAAGATGCTGAAATAGATGGAAATGAACCTCAACAAGAGGAACCTACTGAAGCATAAGACAAGAACTCATTTACAATCAAGCAACCATTCCATTTGGGAATGGTTGTATTTTTTTGTGGGTAAAACTAAATTTTCTATGTGAAGGGACCGATAGATAACATATGAAAGATATCCATTGCCACATCTTACCCTTTATGGATGACGGAGCTACTGATTGGGAATCCGCTCTCGCCATGGCGCAAGACGCCTATAGGGACGGGATTACATCCGTCATTGCCACACCACATCACGCCAACGGTCAATATATGAATAACTCCGCTAGTATAAGAGAAGCAGTGGATCTGATGAATGAGAAACTTCGTCAGCATGGCAATCCACTGCTTGTTCTTCCAGGTCAGGAAATCAGAGTGTACGGAGATTTACTGGATGATCTGGAGCGGGGGCAACTGCTAAGTCTTGCAGACTCGCGGTATATTTTGCTAGAAATGCCTTCTTCACGAGTCCCACGCAACATGGAAGAAATCTGTCACGAGTTGATCATTCAAGGGTTCGTTCCGGTCATCGCCCATCCGGAGCGTAATGCTGAAGTAGCTGCCGATCCTTCTAAGTTAGAAAGATTGATAGAACTGGGATCACTCGGTCAGGTAACCGCACAAAGTCTTGCAGGCGTCTTCGGGAATAAACTTCAGAAGCTATCCCTGGAGTTATGTCGTAGAAATGCAGTACATGTGTTGGCCTCTGATGCACATGACAGTGTTCACCGTCCTTTTGGATTAAATGCTGCTTATGTGGTTTTAGAGAAAGAATTAGGTCCTGGGATGCGCGACTATATGCGCGAGAACTCTCAGCAAATTGTGGCAAATGGAGAGGTTATTCGTGGTAATCACGTACAAAAAAGGGGGAATCGACACAAATTGTTTGGCATTTTTTCCCGAAAGGGCTGACTAATCTACCTAATAGTGGTAGAATGGGTTTTATTGGGTGAATCGTTGATATACGTAATAGTGCAGACATAAGGTGAAATAGTCTAGGACTATAGTAACAAAAGGAATTTAAATACATATAAAGAGGTGGATATTTAGTGACTTTGAAAAAGAAACTAGTAGTATCAACATTGGCAGTTAGCATGGCAGCGGTTGCAGTAGCAGGACTTCCGCTTAGCAGCAAAGGATTAGCAGCTCAGTTTGGAATCGTTGGAACAGCATCCGCTGCAACTAGCGTGGATTTTGCAAGCTTGAAGGAGCGCGCAACGAAGCTTTACAGCACGCTTACTGATGCTGATAAGCAGACGCTTCGTGATTTCCGTACTGAGCTTCAAAGTCTTTCACGTGAACAACTGGAAAAAGATTTCGCACCTGTTTTGGCTCAACTTAAGCTTAGCGATGCAGAAAAAACTACATTGTTTGATCTCTACTTAGAAGTAGTATCGTCTATCTATACTCCGGATTTATCGGCAGTTACTGATATTCTGAAGTCCCCTAAGTATGAGGCTTATCAAGCGCTACTGAAGGAAATCGGTAAACAAGCTGGTGTTACAGATCTTTCGGTTGAAGAAGTTTATAGCTTTATCTTTGGTTCAAACGGCGTTGAACAGAAGCTAATTAACTTGCTAAAAGGAAAATCAGAATCAGATCTGGCAGACCTTATTATTCATCCGAATAGTGAATTGGCAAATCAAGTGAAGACTATTGTTCTCGACAGCACCATTGGTACCGCCAACTATTCCTTGAGAGCGTCTCTTGCAAATCTTAAGATTACTAAAGATATGATTGCGGCAACCAAGAATAATGTTGAATCCAGACTTACCAATGAAAAAGCAGCCGCTTTAGTTCTGGCGAAAGCTTACTATAACGCGTATCTGAAACCAACTACACCTACTAAACCAACTGATCCTAGCACGCCTGGATCTTCCAACTCCGGTTCAGATTTTACAACGAAACCACTAACTGTAGATCAGAAATTGGCAGCTGCAGCTACTTATGATGTATCTAAACTGGTACAAGTAGTAGATGGTAAAGCAACTGTGAAATTGGTAGATACCGATACAATCAATGCATTGGCTAATCTTGCTGCTGCAGCTAAAGCTGCCGGCAAAGAAGGAACTGCCCTTACGCTGACATTGAATCTTGGTACAATCACTGCGCCTACTGTTGAAGTTCCATTGTCCAAAGCTATTGTTGAAGCAGCTAAGACTAATGGTATTGCGAATATCGCAGTAACCTTTAATGGCGTAACCGTAACAATTCCAGTGAGTCAGTTCAGCACAGCAATCGCATTGACTGTAACAACTGCTAAACCAGAAGTGGTAACTTCCGTTACAAAATTGAAATTGGCTTCGGATGTATACGAGTTCGGACTTAGTGTGGATGGTGTAGCAACAAGCACATTCAAACAACCAATCACCATCAAACTTCCGCTTAAGAATACTGATGGTCTTGATAAAGAATTACTGTCCGTAGCGAAGCTTGTATACGGTAGCCTGCAATTCCAAGGTGGTGTACTTTCCGGAGAGTTCATCGTAGAACCGCGTGATACCTTCTCTTCCTATGCCGTACTTGAGAATAAAGTAAACTTTACGGATATTGCTAGTGTACAAGCATGGGCTGGCAGACAAATTCAAGTCGTAGCTGCAAAAGGTGCGATTGAAGGCGTAGGCGAAGGTAAATTCGCACCGAAGAGCAATGTAACTCGTGCAGAGTTCGCTAAAATGCTGATTCGTGCGCTTAACCTAGAGAACAATTCAGCTATACAAAGCTTTAGCGATGTAAGTTCAACGGCTTGGTATGCACCGTATGTAGCAGTTGCAGCAGAAAAAGGAATCATTACTGGACGCAGTGCGGCTAAGTTCGATCCTAATGCAACCATCACACGTGCAGAGATGGCAACAATGATCTCTCGTGCAGTGAAATCTATCAATCCGGCTGCAACAACGAATGTAACGGCAATCAGCCAATTCTCCGATGCTGCTAAGATCAGCGCATCTTTGAGAGATGGCGTAGCATTCGCAGCAGATCATAACTTGGTTATCGGAAATGCTGGTAAGTTCAACCCGAACGATACAGCAACTCGTGCTGAAGCAGCAGTAATTATCTACCGTACCATTAACTTCAAGTAAGTAAATAAAAAAGTATAGTATACAGCCTCCTCTCATGTAGGTGAGAGGAGGCAATTTTTTGCCAATAGGGAAGTGCTGTAATATAGTAACGAAATATTTCAGAAATAGCTTGGAGGTAATTACACTTGTCATCACAAGAATTGGATCTTCGCGATTATTTTCAGATCGTCAGGAAGAGACTATGGCTGATTGTTAGCATAGTTGTTTTGGTGTGCGGTGTTGCTGGTGTGTACAGTCTGTATATTAAGAATCCGGTGTATGAAGCATCCACTAAGATTATTGTTAACCAGACTCCGACTCAATCGGCAGCAGCGCAGCTTGATTTGAACCAGATTAATACTAATATTCAATTGATTAATACGTATAAGGAAATTATTAAGACTCCGGCCATCCTTGATATTGTTACGAGAGATTATCCGCAGTTCAATATTACTGCAGAAGAGCTGTTGAAGAAGGTTAATGTGAGCTCCGTCAATAATACGCAGGTGATGACACTTGTCGTTCGAGATAATTCGTATCAGCGAGCCGCTGAAATCGTGAATGCCATTTCACTTGTATTCAAGGATGAGATTCCTAACCTATTTAACGTGGAGAACGTATCGATTCTGAATGAGGCCAAAGTGAATCCACTTAACGAACCAGGACCCGTAGAACCGAATGTCTTAATGAATATGGCTATAGCTTTCATTGTTTCCTTGATGATTGGTTTAGGGATTGCTTTCCTGCTGGAATATATGGATGATACGCTGAAGACTGAAGCCGATATTGAGAAATATCTTGGTCTACCAACGATTGCTATGATTACAAGATTGGGTTCAGAAGAAAACAAACAAGGCGCAACACAGGCACAGACGCAAACATCCAGAAAGGCGGGCGAACTCGAACATGTCACAGCTGCCAAATAAACAAAGACATCTGATTACCGTTACGAACCCTCGCTCCCCTGTATCTGAAGCGTTTCGCGCGCTACGCACGAATATTGATTTTTCCTCTGTAGATGAGACTATTCAAGTAATAATGGTAACTTCGTCCGGACCGGAGGAAGGTAAATCAACTGTTTCTGCTAATTTAGCTGCGGCTTACGCACAGGCAGATAAGAAGGTATTGTTGATTGACGGTGATTTGCGGAAACCGACAGCACATAAGACTTTTTCGCTTAGTAACCGATTTGGGCTATCTTCACTACTGTCGCAGCAGGCGGTTCTTGAGGATACTGTCCAAGATTCTGGTGTTTCCAATCTTTCCATTATGACCTCAGGACCGATTCCTCCGAACCCAGCAGAAATGATGGCTTCTAATCGGATGAGTACTCTTTTGCAAGACTTGCGCCAGCGTTATGATGTCATTCTTATTGATACTCCACCGTTATTGGCGGTTACAGATGCGCAGATCATGGCTTCCAAGAGTGATGGTGTCATTATGGTTGTCAGCTATGGCAAGGTGAAACGCGATATTGCTGTAAAAGCTAAAGCTAACCTTGATCGTGTAGGTGCGAAAATGCTTGGCGTGGTTCTCAATAATGTAAAACGTAAAGCCAGCGAAGGTTACTATTACTACTACTATGGAAATTGATTTGTTCTTTAACAATAATGTTGTTTTTGGAGGCACTGAAAATGACAGCGAAATCTAGAGTGATTCTTTTATTCTTCATTGATCTTGCGATCATTTGGTTCAGTATTGTGACATCTTATTTGTTTCGGTACCCTAACCATGCTCTTCAGGAATACGTTGTACAGATGCTGCAATTTGGTTTGATTGCAACATTTGCATTCGGTGGAAGCCTGATATACTTCGGTCTTTACCGAAGAATGTGGCAATATGCCAGTATCGGTGAGATTATATCGGTTTCTAAAGCTATTGTAGTAGGGTCTTTATTTTCATTTGCACTGGCTTATCTAATTTTGCCGGATAGAGTACCTCTTGCCATAGAAGTTCGGTCGATGGAGACTATTCTTTTATTAGTAGGTGGAGTTCGATTTTTGTGGAGAGTACTTCATAATGATCGAATCAATTACAAAGACACTAAGACCCATACACTAATTGTAGGTGCAGGCGATTGTGGAATATTAATTGCTCGGGAAATGATGGGACCTTCTTTTGCTCATACCAAGCTAGTAGGTTTCATTGATGATAGTATCAATAAATATCATATGTCTATACTGGGTGTGCCAGTGTTAGGCAATCGTTACGCGATTCCCGCTATTGTGAAAGAACGGGAAATTCATGAGATTATTATCGCCATGCCTTCCGTTTCACGAACTGAAATCTCTGAAATTATCAATCTTGCAAAGAAGACAGGTGCTAAGCTAAAGATTATACCAGCACTTAACGATCTGATCGCGGGAAAAATATCAGTGAAGAAACTGCGAGATGTTAGCGTTGAAGATTTGCTAGGCCGTGAGCCGATTATAGCGGATTTGAACAGTATCCTAGGGTATGTCCACCACAAGACTGTGTTAGTTACGGGGGCTGGTGGATCTATTGGTTCAGAGCTCTGTCGGCAGATTGCCCCATTTGGTCCCGATAAGCTAATGTTACTTGGACACGGAGAGAACAGCATTTATATGATTGAAATGGAGCTTCGTAAGAAGTTTCCTGATCTGAATATTGTTACCGTGATTGCGGATGTACAGGACCGCAATCGGATGATGGACATATTCAGCAGCCATAAGCCACATGTTGTCTTTCATGCGGCAGCACATAAACACGTCCCATTGATGGAGCGGAACCCTTCCGAAGCCATTAAGAATAACGTCTTCGGAACAAGGAATGTTGCGGATTGTGCAGATAAATATGGTGCGGAGAGATTTGTAATGATTTCTTCGGATAAAGCGGTTAACCCAACGAGTGTGATGGGTGCAACTAAGCGTATTGCTGAAATGTATGTACAAAGTCTACATACCACAAGTAGAACAAAGTTCTCAGCCGTGCGTTTTGGGAACGTGCTTGGCAGTCGTGGAAGTGTAATCCCGGCCTTTAAAGAGCAGATTGCTGCTGGTGGTCCGGTTACTGTTACTCATCCAGAAATGGTCCGTTATTTTATGACGATTCCAGAAGCTGTTCAGCTTGTAATCCAGTCGGGTTCTTTTGCCAAAGGTGGCGAAGTGTTCATTCTGGATATGGGAGAACCCGTAAAGATTCTAACGTTAGCGGAAGATTTGATTACTCTCTCAGGTTATGAACCTTATAGGGATATTGATATTCAGTTCTCCGGTATTCGTGAGGGCGAGAAGTTATATGAAGAACTGTTAACAGATGAAGAGAATTTAGGTTCTACAGATCATGGGAGAATCTTTATCGGTAGACCTAATGTGATAAGTCTGAATCAGCTAGAACTGGAATTCAAACGTTTGGAACGTGTTCTCGCTGAAGAACCTGAAGTTATTCGCGAAATAATCAATCAGATTGTGCCGATGCAGCCCGTTGCCCAAGTTGCTATCAGCTAATTTATTCATAAAGGGGATACTTAAATGTTCAACAAACGATGGAAAAAGATCCTTTTATGGACGCTGTCAATCATTGTAGTTCTGGGTGTAGGTGGTCTGTTCGCTGCTAATTATGCTGTGGATAAGCTGATGAATTCAATGGCAGATGGTTTTGATCTGGAGTCTGAGGATCAAGTTAATGGTGGTCAAGATCAAGGAACTACACCTGAAGATACAGTAGTGGATGATAAAGTCGATTCTGAAGCGTCTGCAACACCTGCTCCATCAACAGATGATATGGGAAGCAAAGATACTGTGGAATCTGGAAAAGATACAACAGCTTCTACTACTAGTGAACCTACGAAAACACCATCAACAGATTCGAAAGATGGCTCTTCAGATGGATATACGGCACAGGTTTCAACAGATAAAGCTAAAGAAATTCAAGAGAATGTAACGATGAAGGATAAGGCAGATGTAGCCGCTATTGTGCTCGGTCAACTAAGTGTATCCGATATTAATAGGTTAAAGGATTTGGCCAAAGGTGGCTTAACTATTGACGAGAAGCGGGAAGCACGCAGTATCATCCTCGGTAAGGTTTCCGAAGAACAATACAATGAGCTTTCACAGGTTGCTAAGAAATATGGCGTGAGTCAAGGGAAGACACGTGATCAAGTCCTTAAAGAGGAACAATCAAAAGCGAAAGAAAAGGGAAGTGAATAAGTATGTCTAAAGCAACGCTACCAGTCATAGCTCTATCGTTAATAGCTTCAATAGGGTTAGCACCCTTAACGGCATCCGCGCCTATTTCCGTATCAGCAGCGGCGGTACCTAGTGCAACAACTAAGACGGCAACAACTACGGTCAAAGTACAAAGTATGAACGTGAATATGATTTTTGATGGAGTGAGTATTTGGACCCCTGCAGGTCAATATGTATTCATGTACAACAATACAACTTATGTTCCATTACGGTTTATGTCGTATGCCTTGCAGAAGAGTGTAAGCTGGGATGCTAAGAACGTTAAGGTTACTGTAGCAGAGCCTAATAGTTCAGAGCTGGTAGTGATTAAAGAGTACCTAATGAATGCAACCAACGGGAATAGTGCTTCAGCAGTATCTAAGAATCTTGTACTCAATCAAGTTAAGGCAAGTTATGTATTTAACGGTGCTACCAAGGCATTACCTACTGGACAATCCAGCTTTATCTTGAATGGCTCCTTATATGTCCCTCTACGTTTTTTATCGGAATCTGTAGGTCATAACATTAGCTGGGATCAGAAGTCGAAAACCATTACTGCTGCTTCTAAGGCGTATCAAGAGCAAGGTGGCGCTAAGGGTCCATCTCCAGTAGCGACACCAGCACCAACCGGCACAACAGGTGGTGTAGCAGGAGGTGGTGCTGGGACTGGGACTGGGACTGGAAAGGTATCTTATGAATCTATCACCAGTGATGCAGAAGCTAAACTTGTTGCACTTGAAAATCAAAGTACATCAACATTAATGAGCATAGCATTTGAGTATATTGCAGCATCAGATGAAGCAAGTAAGAAGAGCATTAAAGCCAGAGGTGTACAGCAGCTAGCATCATTTACCGCTGATTTCAACAGTATAATCGCTGACACTGAACAAAAACTGAACAGTAACGGATATAGTACGGAGATTATTAGTCAGTATAAAAGTAAATTTGAAGCGACGCTTCAGTCAGGGAAAAATGCGGCTGAGGCAATGAAAAACTAAACAAGATCACACGATCATCTCTATGTCTTTGACATAGAGATTATGTACATAGATTACATAGATAGAAAATAGTAACTTAAAGGATCAGGTGAATTTATGAGACCTTATGTTTACGTGAAACAAACCATTGATTTTCTGCTGGCTTTAATCGGAATGTTAGTGTTATGGCCGGTTTTCTTGATCATTGCGATTGCGATTAAGACAAGCTCAAAAGGCCCTATCTTATTTAAACAAAAGCGATTAGGTAAAAATAAATCGGAATTCTACATCCTTAAATTTAGAACCATGCGAACGGACACTCCTAATGATATGCCAACTCATCTATTGAAGGATCCGGATTTCTTTATTACTAAAGTAGGTAAGTTCCTAAGAAAAACAAGCTTGGACGAACTACCTCAGATTATTAATATCCTCAAAGGTGAAATGAGTATCGTTGGACCCCGCCCTGCGTTGTGGAATCAGTATGATTTGATAGCTGAACGTGGTAAGTACGGGGCAAATGATATCAAACCTGGACTGACTGGGTGGGCACAGATTAATGGTCGAGATGAGCTAGAGATTGATATTAAGGCTAGGCTTGATGGGGAGTATGTTGCAGGTCTTTCTTTTATGTTTGATATAAAAGTGTTTTTTATGACGATCCTAAGTGTTCTGAAATCGGATGGTGTAAAAGAAGGAACAACCAAAAAGGAAGTGTCTTCTACTAAAGGGGTAACCTTATAAAATGGGCAAACGAAAGATATTAATTACTGGTAAAGGTAGTTACGTTGGTACAAATGTTATAAAGTGGCTGGAGCAATGGCCAGATCAATACGAGGTTGATGAGATATCTGTCAGAGGAACTGCTTGGAAGGAGCATGACTTCTCGCAGTACGATGTACTGCTACATGTGGCCGCTGTAGTTCATCAAAAGGAAAGGTCTGAAATGAGAGAGCTGTACTTTAAGGTGAATAAAGATTTACCTATCGAAATAGCTAAGAAAGCTAAAAAATCCGGTGTAGGTCAATTCATTTTTATGAGTACTATGGCTGTCTATGGAGAAGAAGGTCTAATTGGGAAACAGTTAGTTGTAGATAAAAATACTCAGCCTAATCCTAAAAGTTATTATGGTGAAACGAAGATAAAGGCAGAATATGAATTAAAAAAAATAACCAAAACAAATTTAAAGCTTGTTATACTGCGGCCGCCTATAATATATGGACCCGATTGTCCTGGCAATTATGCGAAGTTAGAATATTTAGCATCGAAGACTCCTATATTTCCAATAGTAGATAATCAAAGAAGTATGTTACATATTGATAAATTATGTGATTTTATTAAAGGATATATTGATCATGAAACAGATGGAGTTTTCTTCCCTCAGGATGAGAACTATGTAAATACAAGCCTATTAGTAAGAAATATTGCAGAAAAGAACGGCAAGAGGATTTTTATGTCTAAATTATTAGGCATGATTATTTTGATGATAGGACGGAGAATTAATTTATTCAAAAAGATATTTGGGAATTTAGTTTACGAGAGATTAGATTGATTGAATTTTTTAGTTTTTTAGAAGAAAGTGGTTAATAAGGTAGATGATTTAGAAGGATTATAGATGAATTTATTAATAAATGACAAATATCAATAATATTTCAAGCGGTTGCAATACTTGGATTTTTATCGCATCAATACTTTATTATTTGTCTAGAAACATGAGGAGGTCAATGATTACATGACTACAGCCGTGAGAATTATATGAAGAATGTAAAATATTCAGTATTGATGTCAGTTTATCATAAAGAAAATCCAACTTTTCTTAGGGAAAGTATATCAAGCATGCTACAACAAAGTATTGTGCCGGATGAAATCGTGCTAGTAAAAGACGGATTATTGACTGATGAACTTGAACGAGTAATAAACGAGTTTGAGAATAATGAAACATTAAAATTAGTTTCATTAAAGAAAAATGTTGGTTTAGGAATGGCGTTGAATATTGGTTTGAAAGAATGCAAAAATGAGCTTGTAGCTCGAATGGATACTGATGATGTATCTGAAATAAATAGGTGTGAAAAGCAATTGTATGAATTTGAAGAAAATTCAAACTTGAGTGTTCTTGGTTCAGCTGTTGCTGAATTTATTGGGAATTCAAGAAATGTTATAGCGTACAAAGAAGTGAAAAGTGATTTTCCGGAGATCATGAAACAAATGAAATATAGAAATCCAATGAATCATCCAACTGTAATGTTTAAAAAGGCAGATGTCTTAAAGGTTGGAGGTTATGAAGATTGGTTATTAAATGAAGACTATTATCTCTGGATAAGAATGATAGAGCATGGCTTTGTATTTCAAAATATTGATGAGCCTCTAGTGAAGATGAGGATAACTAATGATACCTATCTAAGGAGAGGTGGATGGAAATATTTCATAACGCAAAAACGTTTGTTTGATTATATGCTACAGAAAAAATATATCAATATTTTTGAATACATATACAATAATTCACTTAGAATAGTAGCTCGAATATTGATACCTAATAGATTCAGGAAATTTTTGTATTTAAAAATGCTTAGAAGTAAGGGAGTAAACACTTGATTGAAAATAAAGTACATTACGTTTGGGTGGGTAAAGGGCAGAAATCAGAAGGATAAAAATAAAAAGAGAAAGTGTTTTAGCCCATTGCTTCACTTATTCTACTATTAGTTGCATATAATGGAAAAAAATCAAACACCCACATTAACTGTTGTGAAAATGATCTAGGAGAGAGCAATGTGAAGAATAATAAAGGTATGGTAAGCGTAATAGTTCCTATATATAATAGCCAAGAATATTTGAATGATTTGGTTAATAGTTTGAGTGCGCAATCTTATTCAAATTTTGAAGTTATATTTGTTAATGATGGTTCTACTGATGAT
>NZ_CDRJTB010000059.1:0-45468 GCF_976954365.1 Paenibacillus sp. Marseille-Q9583 | reverse complement strand
GTTTGGACATCGATTCCCCAAGAAAAACTAAATTGGAAACCCGATGACGAAGCAATGACTTGTATAGAGATGATTAGGCATGTTCTAGAAGGTGAACATTATTACCATCTAGCTATCCAAAATCAAGGCAGTCTGGCTGTATTTGATTCTCCTTTCGAAAAACGGCCTTTTTCCACTGTAAATGCAGAATTGGAATTTGCAGAACCATATAGAAATCACTTCATAGAAACTATTAAGTCATTTTCTGAAGAAGATTTAACAAGTATCAAAATTGATCGTTCTGATTCAGGTTACATAAGAAGTTTAGGTGACATGCTGCTAAGAATCGCCTATCATGAATCAGTCCATACTGGTCAATTGCTGGATTACCTAAGAATGGCAAGGGTTCCAAGAGTACGAGTTTGGGATTAATTTATCTCACGGTGTAATCACTTAGGTGTTATGCCTTTTCTTTTTTTGGTTACTACGCATTTTGCGTCTACTTATTTCTATCATTCATGTTTTACTTTTATTATGAGAAGGGTTAGACTAATATAGGTTTTATATACTTATTACCGATTACTAAGAAAGGATTTGATGAATGTGGAATCGACTAATTTCAAAGTTATACCTGACAAACTGAAAGGTAGGACGGTTGAAGATGTCGCCATCACTACTAATGCTGTGGTTATTAAATTTACTGATGGTACTTTTTTAGATATCTATCTCGATGAGGCTGCACAAATATTAAAGACATCAACAAACAAGCTGGATAGTTAACTCAACCCTTTACACTTAGCTATCATTTTCCCAGCTTCCTCCTTCACAGTTTACGTCTACTATTTATCTACTTGGTATGCCTGAAGTGTCATATATGCAGCTTCTCCCTTAATGATCTGGTTCTGACTTATAGGAGTTATCCCCGTTGATCTACCACTTTTACCTCGCCGATCGTTTGGCTGTTTGTTTCTCCACACTCATATTTGAGCCAAAGATAGACGGCCATAGTCTTATATATTTCCAAGAGTCCGGTAGATCCGGTTATATAGCAGACATGATAATGTTTATACTCAACAGTACCCTGAATTACATCTCCCGTTTGCGGAGGATTTTGGTTTGGACGGCGAGGTTGCATGATAGCAGAAGATAAGTCCAAGAAGCGAAATATAAAAACCGCGAAAGTCCTTGTATAATCAAGGATTTTCGCGGTTTATTTAGAATTAGGGTATGGGGGCAATATCCAGCCGGAGTAATAATCGATATCTATTTTGAACGCATCAATTAGATATACGAAGTAAGGCACACTCAGCATTGTTACAATAATCCCTGCGGGAATATCCGATTTAAAGCTGACCGTTCGAGCAATCGTATCCGCTACAAGCAGCAATAGCGCACCAATAAGCGCTGAAGTTGGTAGGAGTATTTTGTAGTCGTGATCTACTAGTTTGCGAGCCACATGCGGACTAATCAATCCAATAAAAATGATCGAGCCACCGAGCGCTACACAGCCAGAAGCAATGCCTTCATTGAAGCGGCAAGATATGTTCCGTTACACAATCTATTTAAGTTAATTACATCTTAAACAATGATAATGATTATCGATTAGAATTAGGCAGCTCCTCTATTTTTCAATCGCTGTTTAGTATCGTGCTTGCTGATAGCTTCGCATGAAATTTCGTAAAGTTAAAAAACATCGCCCTAGATCTACGACCCTAATAGCGATGGTTCGGTTAGAAGTGGAGCTTCCTTAGACCCCATCCATATATCCCATCCCTTTACAGTAATCATTCTGAGCGCAAATAGGCTAACGGGGAAAACCCAGAAGGATTGGCCAAAGCAATTTATAACGGCATACGAGCAAAATAAACATCCACGAAAACCACCGGTCTAAGGTGCCCCCGATCTTTCCAATAACCAACACGTATGAACTCTTCATTCAATGCAAAAAAACCCTCCGGGCATGAATTTTAACATACAAATTTATCCCTCATGCCTATGATTTCTTTTATAAACGTACTTGAACTAAAGAGGAATAATCTCTCAACATTGCACCTCCTATAATTTAGCATTAATATAAAATAATGAGACTTACTTAAAATCGTTAATGAGTATCGTTTTGAGGATTATTGCATTTTCGCAAACTCACTAAGGAGTAGGAGTGTTTTTTATATGTTATAGGGGAAAACGAATATTGGGACCAATGACTGAAGCTGATGCTCTACGTGAATGGTTTACTCTTTCCGGTACAGTGAAGGACATTTATATTATTGAGGTTGATGAGAACAATAAAGTAAGGCGCCAGATCGGACCCACAAAGAAGAAAAAGAAATAAGCATTACCTGCAGCAACCTACTATAACTTGATTGAAAAAGCGATAAACCGTAAAAAAGCCCCACCGACCCTTATAGGTTGATGGGGTATTTTATTAAAATGGAAATTTAGTAAGCGAGAATATTAAGAGTACCATCCCAACAATCGAAGACAGAGCCGCCATTTTATCTTTAGTTTTAAAATAGGTAGCTCCTCCATTAAAAATCAGAGCTCCACACATCCCCATCATTGTCCAAGACATGATCACTTGATCCTGACCGCGGAAAAATAGTATTGCCAGAATGATTGTTGCTGCACTAAATAGAATACCGAACAGCCTTAGTGCTTTCAGCAAAAAATCCCCTCCCGAAATATAATGGGCTAATGAATTTGCAGCTTACTCGATATTACAAGAAAAAATGTAGCCAATGGGCCACAAAGCAAAGAAATTAAAAACCAGTTTAATCCACTCCTATTTTTACCTTGTGCTAACCCAGCATTTATTAATGCTAATGTACCCCATCCAACAAAATACCCGTTATCCATCACGCACACGACCTTTCAACATCATTTTATAGGAATACGAATATCCAATATAATGGTTTCATCATACATAGATTACCATTCCTATATCTGGTAGAATTAATTAGTATTTACTATCAGATTTAGGGGGATATAAGATTGAAAATAAAGGCTTTTTTATGTATCGTTGCAACTATTGTACTTCTTACAGGATGTGGTAGTTCCAAATCAAATTCAGAGGAAAAGAAAACAACATCTGCAGAAGTTACTCAGTCTGAAGCAACAGCTGACTCTTCAAAAACAGCTGCTGCAACACCAGTGCCAGAGAAGAAACTTTCAGAATCCGAGAAATTAGCTCTCGATTATGTGGAAATTTTCCTGAATGGTTCGGATATCGAAGCGAAAAAGAAGTTCGTATCCGAAAATATACTTCCTGATGTACAACCAATTTTTCAAATGGCTGAATCTACCGAGACACCTGAGAATAACAAACTTAAGAACGCTTCAGTAATAGAATCAGCTGATTATACAGACAAAGATGGTGGAAAAGATAAAATCGTCCTAATTCAAGGTGAAAAGTCGTCCTCCAGTAGTGAACTTATAATTTTTATGAAGGATGATAAAATTGGTTGGGGATATTCGTCTAATGACAAGAATAAAGAACCCTTTAACGAAATGAGAAAATTCTTCAAAGAGCCCGTAAATAACACATCTGATTCAGGTACAACTGAACAGTCTCCTGAAGCGACACTTAAAGAAATTAGTAATTTTGTCATTTCAGATATTTGGAATGTTGGATTTGTTGATATTAGTTGGTATGCAAGTTCAGGAACTAGCTCTACAGGTGAAGCCATAGATATAGATTTTACAATTGAACAATTAGGAAAAGCGATGAGTACAAAATTAGAATACGATAATTACATCAACAACCTGGATACAAAATACGATTCAATTAAAAACATCTGGTCTAAGCTCTCTGGTGAGATTGATCGTATGTACAAGCAAATCCAAGACACTCCTCCTATAGCAAATGATGCTACCACCAAATTAGATACAGGAATATTCAATCAGTACCAGGATGCTTTTAGTGATGAGGTAGATAAATTATCCAATTCTTAGATTAAGACAAAATCCCTGCCAACCACCCAGGTTGCAGGGATATTTTATACATGCTGAGATTTCAACAACTACTTTATTCTTGTGGAAAAAACGATCCAAAAATACAAAATAAAATGTTTGATATTTTATACTGTAGTTTGATCACCGCTCATATTTTGTACTACTATTTCTCTTTTATCTACTGACACTACATTAACAACAGCAGATGTACCTGCCATATTATAAATAAAAAAATGATCAAAGGAAGAAATGAGAAGATTTTACGATTATTCATATCTATCACCTCCGAGTAAGGATCATCTAATGGACAAAATAGTTACCTCCTATCCATTGCCGAACAATTCTTGTATGTATTTTTCCGACATATATTCTCTAAACTCTTTATCTAATAAGTATATTTCATCTTGTTTTATCCACTGGTAGTTAAAAACAGTTCCACAGTCCTCTCCTTCACCCTCTCCAGTGAATCTCCACTTTTCAGGTAATCTTGTTTCTGGAATCAGAAGGTAGTCATGTCTTTCAACATTTGCATCTATATAATCTTTATAATAATATTGTGTTCCTATTTTCTTTACTAATTTAAATTGTTTAAGTCCACTTTCTTCTTGAATTTCCCTGAATAAGGCTTCTTCTTCTGTTTCCCCGGCATCGACATTACCACCTACTAATCTAAAGGGTACTTCTGATTCATTAAGATAAACTAATAAGGTCTTTTCTCCAATTTCATTGTCTTGCAAAATAAATCCGTATACCTTTTTTCTAATCGGTTTCCCTATCTTCATCGTGTCCCCCTATTTAGCTTCTTAAAAACGAAAATAAAAAAGTATTTGATCATTGATCAAATACTTGCTCAGTCGTACGGTGTTATGAATATATGCTCCCTTGTGGTCATCTACGTTTACGCCATTCGAAAATACCATAAATTTACTTTATTGTATTCCGAAAACATAAATTAAACAAGAGTAACTCTTTAATTCTCACCACTGATCAAAATAGCACTCCGCTTCTGTTTAGCACATTACAATCTATTGTGCATTTTATATAGAGAAGCTTAATAGAAAGGGGTGGAACTGATTGGCAACTCGTCAACCTGATTTGGTATTGATCACTTGGAGCAGAAATCCTTTGGTTCGTGGCTCTGCACGTAGGATTATTTCTGTCCGCATCATTGGAAATGCTGAGCCTTGTCGACCTAGCTTAAGACCCAACGGGCTACTTGACACCGCCTTAGCTTGTTTATTAGATAATGACGTTGGTTTTAAAGTGGTGTTTCGTAAAAAAACTTCAAAGATTAGCGGCTATTTGCTGTTACAACGCCATTAATTTTTCAGAGGGCAGCTAAGTTGCTGCTCTTTTTTAACGTTGAATAGAACCTGAACCTGAATCTGATCGAAATTAGGTGAGTCCATGTACTTACAAGATGTAAAGAAGAGCTATGATTTAATCGTAAGCTTAGGTATGTCTTGTGCTCCTGCTATAAATATGCAAAGAAATAACTTGAGAACATTTTCCATGCCTCTCGACTGGATGATTTCTTATTCATTAACTGATATAAACAGACTTTATAAGAATAGATTTCAGAATTTCATGGAGTTAACAAATCTGAAAATGCTCGAAGAGACACATTTTTTTCTAGAGGATGGAGTGCCCGCTTATCCTAATGGAAACAAGAATGAGTTAGTGAAATCGTATTTTATTCAGGATACCTTTTATAACATTATCTCTGTACATGATTTCCCAATCACCTTGGGTAAACATTGGTCTACGACCTATCCATCTTATAAAGCAAAGCTGGATTTACGAATTAAGAGATTTTGGGACAAATTACTACGCAGTAAAAAAATTCTATTCATTAGATGGTTCGCCACATACGAAGAGGCAATAGAGCTACAAGTGATTTTGTCTGATATATTAAAGCCAAACGAATTCACTGTCCTTATCCTTTATCCCGTTCGAGAATTAACATCAGTACGAGAAATCCATTGGAATATTAATCATATTTGTGTGTTAGAATTTCCTGATGATATGAACGATTATGATAGCTGGGATTATATTTTGAAAGATATACAAGTAACGAGCGAATAATTTATCTCTTATTAAAAAATGACCCTCTCATGGGTCATTAATGTTGTCGGCTTCGGTCAATCAAATGATTAATCATTTCTTGTGCAGCAAAAACATATGGATTCAGATATAACCTACTGATACCTACAAATATAGCAATAGGGCTACTGACTCCAAAATCGCTTTGGCTCCAAAGTGATTTTGGATTTGTAAGTTCAGGCTCTACAAGATCATACTTTTCCATCAGCCTTTCCTTTGTTCCACTATCCATTACAGCTCGGTTTCCTTTATCCGGAAAGACTACTCCTGATGAAAAACAAGCCATGATCAGAACAAAGGAAAAAATGAGTATTGCTAGTTTCTTTTTACACATAATACAGCTCCTAATTCTTTCTATGGTCTACACTAAACTCTAAACCTTGTACCAACTCAAATATTTCTCGGGTAATCGCAGGAAATCTATGTATTCGACATTCTTGATCAGTTCTAGATCATATTCTATAAAAATAATGGGATAAAAAGTATTAAATTCTATAATACACCTTTCTCCATATAAAAACAAAAGCACCCCACAGCTATAATTAGTAGGGTACTTTTGAATAATTTCCGTATTTACAATATCAATATCCCACTAAATATTCTATGGGGTTGGAGTTCCGCCATTGGCATTTAGCGTTTCGCCACTAATATAGCTCGATTCCTGGCTAGCAAGAAATACATACGCCGGAGCCATCTCTGCAGGCTGTCCCGGACGGCCTAGTGGTGTGCTCGCACCGAACTCCTTCAGCACTTCCTCTGGTTGCCCACCCACCACCTGAAGAGGTGTCCATACGGGACCCGGCGCCACTACATTGACTCGAATCCCCTTATCAGCTACTTGCTGAGCGAGAGATTTACTGAATGTATTGATCGCAGCCTTGGTCGTCGCGTAGTCCAACAGGATGGGCGAAGGGTTATAGGCTTGAATGGAAGAAGTGTTGATGATGGTGCTACCCGGTTGCATATGTTTCACTGCCGCTTTACACAGCCAGAACATAGCATATACGTTCGTTTTAAAGGTATCGTCAAAATGCTTCGTAGTAAGATCAGCAATATCGGGGACGAATTGCTGTTTGCCCGCTACATTGGCTAAAATATCAATCCCACCCAGTTGCTTGACCGCAGTATCGACGAGCAGTTCACAGTACTCCTCGTCCTTAAGATCACCTGGGATGGCGATTGCGGTTCGTCCTGCTTCCTGCACCAGCTTGAGAACCTGCTTTGCATCCTCTTCTTCCTCCGGCATGTAGGATAGAACAACATCTGCGCCTTCACGAGCAAATGCAATTGCCACAGCTCGGCCTATCCCGCTGTCTGCCCCTGTAACAATCGCTTTTCGTCCAGTCAGACGTCCGGTGCCTTGATAGGTATCTTCGCCTGTATCAGGCACGGGATTCATCTTCTTCTGAAGCCCCGGCTCTTGTTGCTGCTGTTGAAATTCAGGTCCTGCCTTGGTGTACTGAGTAGTAGGATCTTGCATCGTATATTGGTTAGACATCGATCAATTCCTCCTTTATTTTAGAAAACCATTTTGTATTTAACGAACTCTTTTTTATGTAAACACAACAGTACACCGCTAAACATACCTCATCGATAGCATAGTACTGAATATTTCCACAAAAAATACCCCAACTACCTGATAAGGTGGCTAGGGTATTTCATACTCTAAGTATCATTAATCATTTAATGGCCTTAAATTTCCTCTGACCTGTCTGGAACCGACTCATAACGAGTACGTATTTCACGATTTTTAGCGTAGATGTATAAATCTAAAGCCACTATTCCTCTACGTGCCAATTTTACAAGCAGGACGAAAAAGTAGATTCCCAAACCAATGGATATCAACCAAATTAAAAAGAACAAAACACCTACTCCCCCGCCGAAAAAAAGACCTGTGTGTTCCATACAATTTATCCGCCCCTTAAGCAATTTTCATTTTTTATCAGTCTATATTGCTTAAGCTAAAATAAATATATGGAAACTCACACATGAATCGGGACACCCTCCACACAGTTTCGCGTATACATTACATAAAGGAGTGATAAATCATGGGCTTTTTTATTTTCCTCTTTGTTCTGTTAGCGCTACTTAACATCTTTTTCCCACGATTCGGGTGGTACATGAGATATGGATGGATGGTCAAAGGTGACGTTGAGCCGAGTGAGGCTTATTTATTAATGACCCGCGTTAGCAGTATTGTGGCACTTATTGTCCTCTTAGTTATCTGGTCTAGTTTCTGACTTATCCTAACGCTCTTAATACATCCTCAATCTTACGCTGATGCGACAATACGCCGTAATTCATCCAGGCCATGAAATCCACCTCATATACGCTGCCGTTACGTACAGCAGGCAAGCTGCGCCAGAGTTGTGTATCCAGCAGTTCCCGTCCTCCCCCTTCAAGCTGATCAAAGGTAATAAACAAATGATCCGCAGTCAGATTGGCAAGCTCTTCTTTTGTCAGGTTCACCCTATTCTTTCCACGGGTCAACTTCCGAACCAAGCTATGGGGTTGCAAGCCCAAATCATGATGAAGCACGCTTCCTGTATACCCCAAATGCTCACATCCATAGAGAGTGATTCCGTAGACTGAGATTCTTAAACAAGCTATGGTCTGACTATGGACGGAACGGGTAAGCTGCTGCTTGGCTTGCTGTGCCTGATGCTCATAATTGTCGATCACTTCCTGAACACGTTCCGTTCTGCCAAAGACGGCTGCTGCGGAATACAATGTGGCACGCCAATCCTCTTGATGAACAGGCAGCTTGAACAACGGTGCGATCCGGCTGCACTCCTCCAGATGCCAACGATGAAAGCCATTATCCAGCAAGATCAATTCGGGCGTATACCGGGAGAGCTCCTGCCAATTACGAGTCGAAATATCTACCTCAGGCACATTGTGGAGAGTCAAGTACTCTTGTTTCCCCCACTCGGCGTGAGAATATTGCGCCACAGGCGTAATATCCAGAGCCAATAGATAATCTTCCAAAAAAGGAGCAAACACCCTCAACCCATCCTGATGGAAGCTTCTGTATTGGCCTGGAGTAACACCAACCGATCTTTTAAAACGCCGATTAAAATAATACTCATTACTATATCCGACGGATACCGCGATATCATGCATACGGTCATTTGTCAGCAGTAGCTGCTGCTGCGCTCTTTCGATACGAAGCCCGTTCAAATGCTCCAAGGGAACCCTCCCTGTCACCTCTTTAAATGTTTGTGTGTAACGCGCACGTGTAATACCTGCAACTTCAGCCAACTGATCGACGGTTACGGCTTGGTTATAATGCTCCTCCATATAGTGAATGGAACGCTGTATTGCCTCATGATCACCCGTGACCTGAACGAAAGAGGAATTTGCACGCATGATTAGCAGCAGCAGCTCCTGAAAGCGCGTATGGCCTGCGAACCATTCGATCTCATCTGTGCTTCTACGGCTATTGTAGATAGCCTCTAGCAGTAATTTACATTGTGAAAAGGGTCTACAGCTTAACAAACCAGATCGAAGGATGTCCTCTTTAGTCCTTCCTTCTATTTCACTCTGCCTGTTTTCCCCGGTTTCGATGATTTCAAAAGTAAGCCGATAAAAGCTAAGCCCCCGCTCCTCGGCATTGATTTTGCTTAATAACCCTGGTTCGAACAAGAACCCAGTACCTTTTTCCAGTGGAAACTGCCTCAACTCAGCCTCAACATACCCCTGCCCTTCCGATACAATGAGTAGCGTATGATCCTGAAACACCTCACTCTGTCCGCTTCCTGACAGAGATTGGGTTTCTATATTTATTAAGCTATAGAATAGCTTCCTTCTATTGCTGTCTTGCAAATCTTTTGCCATTCTCCCGCCCCCAATTGAGAACCATTTTCATTTACTTCAGTGTAAAACAAAAAAGAAGGTCTATCAAGGGTGCTGATAGACCTTCTTTTTGCTATTCCTTCAAGGCGGCTGCCGTTTATTTCACAATAGCTTCCAGCAGGTCGTCAAGCTTCATCGAATTGGCCGTGATGGCACCAGTCTGCCAGTGGGAACGTTCCATTCTATAAACATTCCCGTTCTTCACTGCGGGTAGGCTCTTCCACAGCGGCCCATCAAGAATTTGGATCGCTTCCTGATTTCCTTCAGTATCCCAGCCCCCGTTGTCAGGGAATACGATGATATGATCCGCTTCGAGCTGAGGGATAAGTTCTTCGGAAATAATAGATTGATATTCGGTCATTTCTGCAGCCATAGGTACGGGTGTCAGGCCAAATTGAGAATAAATCACACCGATAAAACGGTTTTTAACACCGAACAAAGCAAAGGTCTTATCCGCCACGTTTAGCCGGATCACTGCTACTTTTTCTTGCCCCAGAGCCTGTTGCAGTTTAGCTTTTCCATCTGCCACTTTCTGATCATACTCGGAGAGCACAGCCTCAGCCTTCTCCGGAATACCGAGCGCATCTGCAATCGCTGTAAGCACTTGTCTTGAGTCCTGCAGCGCCGCCTCAGGGAGACGATACGTTGGTGCTATCTTGGAATATTGTTCATACCTCGCCGCATCCGCGCCTCCGTCCGCAATAATCAAGTCAGGATCTTTCTCCAACAACGCTTCCAAGCTTCCGGTGATATCAAATTCTGGCACATCGAGATTTAAGTAATCTTGTTTGCCCCAGCTTGGATGATACCACTGAACCACCGGTGTAACCCCCAATGCCTTCAAATAATCTTCAAGGTAAATCCCGGCCACCCGTTTAGGGTTGACTGGAATCTCAACATCTCCGAATTCCCCTGTAATCGTCCGAGTTGCAACCTCTTCCGAAGCATTTCCACTTTCTTCGCTCGGTGTGCTGCTAGCTGAGGTTGATTCCTCTGCATTCTCTGTTTTAGCAACATTATCTTTCGTAGTATTGCTATTCGTTCCGCATGCCCCCAGCGCGGTCAATGCCATAATAAGTACTGCTGACCATAAAAACTTCCGACCCCATCTTACCATTATCACTTCACTCCAATGCTATATTTTCATTGATTATCATTCTCAATAATCATTATCACAATAGTAGCATGACTTTTATAGCTTTCAATGCACTTTTTCTGCAAAAATCTTATACAAACTATTAACAAGTTTCTTCCCTTCTTCACAAATTTCTTATTATTTACGATTGATTTATACAATGCTTTCGCTTAGAATAAACTCATAAACGCGCGTTTATGAAAAGAGGGGAAACATGCGCAGCGAAGATATAGCTAAGTTGGCCGGGGTTTCCCGAAGTACGGTATCCCGCGTGATCAACAATTATTCCAACGTCCCTGAAGAGACCCGGGCTAAAGTGCTGCGGGTGATTGAGCAACATCAGTACGAACCGAACAGCTTTGCAAGGGCTTTAGCCGGTAAGAAGACCGATACGATCGGACTCTTCGCCATCAGTATGAACGAGAAGGAGAACACTACCCGAATTTATCAGAACAATTACTTTGCTCCATTCGTTGATGCCGTAGTCGACACCTCGAATGCCCGCGGATGTTATGTACTGATTCATACGGTTTACTCTCCCGACGATTTCATCAAGGTAAAGCAAGCTTTTCTTCAAAAACGGATTGACGGCGGTATCATTGTCGGCACTCAGAAGGATATTAATATCGTCCGAGAAATGGTAGGGCTCGACTCTCCTCTCGTATTAATTGATTATGATATCTCTGAGATTATGTCGGAGCATCTTGACCGCAATCATCTGGCCATTGTGAACTCCAAAGATTACGAGGGCACCACAGAAGCGATTGAATATTTGATTTCTCTGGGTCATCAAGAGATTGGCATCATCTGTGGGCAAATGAATACGTACTCTGGACGAGAGCGTTATACGGCTTATGAAAATACGCTGAAGAAACATGGCCTGCCTGTAAATGAGAGATTTATTCTGAAAGGTGATTTTCTGAAAGAGACTGCTTACGAAGAGGTTAAGAAGCTCCTTGCTTCTGGTGAACCTTTGCCAACGGCCTTCTTCTCCTCCAACGATGATATGGCTATATCAGCGATGGAAGCGTTCTCCGAACACGGAATCATTGTCCCTGAAGATCTCTCCATGGTCGGATTTGATGACATTCAGCTAGCATCCCGTATTCAGCCTAAGCTGACCTCTGTACGCTTGCCGATCTATGAAATGTCTAAGGCTGCAGTGGAAAAAGTAATCGAGCTGTGTGATTCACAACAGCCGACGTTTAGCACGATCAGCTTTCCAGCTCGTTTAGTGGAGAGAGATTCCTGTCAACCGCCGAAGAAATAGCTTAAGATCAATCCTTCGCTGAAGAAATCTACATATTTTTCCGTGAAGCTGCTATTTGATTCGGTATCGAAACTACTGCTTTAATTGTCCTGCTTAAAAGTATTGAAAAACTCCCTTCCCTCGAGGGAATTTTTTCTGAAACTTATAAACGCGCGTTCACAATCGAAAGGAGACTTTCTCACATGAAATTCGGAACCTTTGACGACACTCGTAAAGAGTATGTAATTAACACCCCAAAAACCCCTTACCCTTGGATTAACTATCTTGGTAATGAGCAATTTTTCGGACTTATTTCTAATACAGCTGGTGGTTACACCTTCTATAGAGACGCTCGTCTCAGAAGATTGACCCGTTACCGTTATAACAACATCCCACTGGATACTGGCGGCCGCTACTACTATCTTTATGACGATGGTGATTTCTGGACCCCAGGCTGGATGCCAGTAAAACGTGATCTCGACTTCTACGAATGCCGGCACGGTCTTGGCTACACTTCTATTACTGGCGAACGGAACGGAATTTCTGTGAACCAGCTTGCTTTTGTACCTATGGGTCATAATGCTGAAGTACATCGTCTTGTAGTGAAAAACACGGGCTCCGCTAAAAAATCCGTGAAACTGTTCTCTTTTGCAGAGTTCTGTCTCTGGAATGCACAAGATGATATGACCAACTTCCAACGCAATCTCAGCACCGGTGAGGTTGAAGTGAAGGATTCCGTTATCTATCACAAAACAGAATATCGTGAGCGCAGAAATCACTATGCTTTCTACTCCGTAAATAAAGAAATCGCTGGTTTCGATACTGATCGTGAAGCTTTCGTAGGGATGTACAACGGTCTGGAAAGCCCACAAGCTGTAGTTGCAGGTGAACCTACTAACTCCGTAGCTAGCGGCTGGTCCCCTATCGGATCACACGCACTTAACATTACGCTTGAACCAGGTGAAGAACAAAGCTTCATCTTTGTACTCGGCTACATCGAGAACCCTGAAGAAGATAAATGGGAATCCCTGAATGTGATCAACAAAAAACCAGCAGAAGCTATGATCGCACAATTTGCTACAGATGCACAAGTAGATGCTGCACTCGCTGCACTTGCTGCTCACTGGGATAACCTGCTGTCTAAATATCAAATCCAAAGCGGCGACGAGAAACTGGATCGCATGGTTAACATCTGGAATCCATATCAATGTATGGTTACCTTCAACATGTCCCGTTCTGCTTCCTACTTTGAATCCGGTATTGGCCGTGGTATGGGCTTCCGTGATTCTAACCAAGACTTGCTCGGATTTGTTCATCAAATTCCTGAACGTGCTAAAGAACGTATTCTCGATATTGCGGCTACACAATTTGAAGATGGCAGTGCCTATCACCAATACCAACCGCTCACTAAAAAAGGTAACAACGAAGTCGGCACCGGCTTTAACGATGATCCGCTTTGGTTGATCCTAGGAACGGCTGCTTACATTAAAGAAACTGGCGATACCTTGATTCTTGATGAGCAGGTTCCTTTTGACAGTGATCCGAATAACACCGCTACGCTGTTTGAGCACTTGAAACGTTCCTTCGAGCATGTAACTAACAATCTCGGACCTCACGGCTTGCCGCTGATCGGGCGCGCAGACTGGAATGACTGCTTGAACCTCAACTGCTTCTCTACTGAGCCGGGTGAATCTTTCCAAACTACTGCCAACATCGAAGGTCGCGTTGCGGAATCTGTATTTATCGCGGGTCTGTTCGTCTTCGTTGGTCCTGACTATGCAGAAATCTGCCGGATGCGCGGACTTAACGATGTAGCTGTGGATGCAGAAGCTAAGATTGACAACATGAAAGAAATCACCTTGACACACGGCTTCGATGGCGATTGGTTCCTGCGTGCTTATGATCACTATGGCGACAAGATCGGTTCCAAAGAAAATGAAGAAGGTAAAATTTTCATCGAGCCACAAGGGATCTGCGTAATGGCCGGTATCGGTGTGGAAAATGGGCAAGCTGAAAAAGCTCTATCATCCGTACAAGAGCATTTGGATACTAAATACGGTATCGTATTGCAACAGCCACCGTATTCCAAGTACTATCTTAACCTGGGTGAAATTTCTACGTACCCTCCGGGCTACAAAGAAAATGCCGGTATTTTCTGCCACAACAACCCTTGGATCATGATCGCTGAAACTGTACTTGGACATGGCGACAGAGCGTTTGAAATTTACGCTAAAATTGCTCCTGCTTACCTGGAGGATATCAGCGAAATTCACCGCACAGAGCCTTATGTTTACTCCCAAATGATCGCAGGTAAAGATGCCGTTCGTCACGGGGAAGCTAAAAATTCCTGGTTGACTGGTACTGCTGCATGGAACTATGTAGCTATCACTCAATCGATCCTTGGCATCCAAGCGGATTTCAATGGTCTGAAGATCGATCCTTGTATTCCTACTGAATGGGATAGCTTTGAAATCACACGTGTCTTCCGTGGAGATACTTATGTGATTCAAATCAAGAACCCGAACCATGTATCCAAAGGTGTAGTTAGTCTTACCCTGGATGGCACAGCTGTAGAAGGTAACATCATTGCTCCAGTTGGAGACGGTGCTGTACACCAAGTAGTTGTAGAACTGGGTTAAAAAAATCCGCTCAACCGTTCACTTGAACGATTGGGCGGATCTATAATTAACGCTGGATGACTCCTGAACTCTTCAGGGGTCATTTTTTACCCTTCCACAACATCTGCTCTTAAATCACTCGCAACCTCAAGCATTCTCGGGATCACAGCTTCATTATTTCCAGAAACGTAAATATCGCCTTGATAATGCCTAAATGGGATTGTAGTATCACCAAAGCCCCACATAAAGAAATCTCCCTCAATGGACATCGTAGTGGCGCCTGCTACTGTATAAACTGATGTATAGGTGAAATCAGGTTTGGATGCGAAGTACTGCTTGCACTCTTCTAAAGATATGGTTTGTGTTGAACCTCCATCATTTTGCATAGCTCGTGTAATTCGATAACGTTTGCTCATTGTGATGCCTCCAATATTTTCTGTAAAATAATCAGCTACCTTGTCCCGATCAAATATAGCATACAATAAAGCGTAAATCCCAGCTATCCTAAACCTTAAATTACTTTGCCTGTCCCATAACTCACATACTACCTTCCGGAATCCATACCTTCATTTCACCACTGCCACGATTGCCCCACAAGTAATATGGAACAGCTTTGACCTTAACGGATTGAAGAGGTGCTTTCTCTCTGCTGTAAAGTCCACCACTCCAGCTCTCTTGATCAACACACAGTCCATCTGCCTCGACAACAGCAGCGCCACCAAGCAAAGTCTCATCAAAAGCCGCCGTAAGTTCACCGTCTTCTTTTAAAGAAATAGAGCTTAAAGGCTCACCATTATCGATACTTTCAAGGCAATACACAAGCGGTCCGCGTTGAATCGTTACTTTTTGAGCATCTGCACGCAGATTGGGATGAGCGTAAATGCGATGTGCCTCCATTGGGTCATTCACTTCGATTATGTCTCCTGCTCTCCACATTCTCCGAATAACGAGGTATCCCTGCTCGATGTTCTCAGCAGCGTTCAGTGCTTCACCATTGACTCTGATTTCTATTCCTAGACTCCACGATGGAATCCGTAAAGCAATTCCGAACTCCGCTTCCTCTTTCGGATTGATCTTCATCGAGACTGTACCTTTCCATGGATAGGTACTTTGTTGTTGAATGGCGACATCCGTTCCGCCCAGCTTTGTTGTCAGCTCACTGCCAATATATAAATTCGTATAGAGTGTATCGCCATGAACCGTGTAAATATATTGATTGAGCGAAGTAAGTAGACGCGCGACATTCGGAGGGCAGCAGGCGCAGCCAAACCAGCCTTGACGTTCAGACTTCACATGATGTTTCTCCGGGTTGCAACTGCATGCCTGAGGCCATACTTCTAGTGGGTTCACATAAAAATAGTGCTTGCCATCCTGTGCCATCGAGCCCAGTACATTGTTGTATAGCGCCCGCTCCATGACATCGGCATAACGTGCATCCGGTGATATTCTCAGCATACGTTGTGCAAAAAAGATCAACCCAATAGAGGCACAAGTCTCTGCGTACACCGAATCGTTAGGCAGATCATAATCAAAGGTGAACGCCTCCCCTCTATGTGTAGAGCCGATCCCGCCTGTGATGTACATTTGCTTGTTCGTAATGTTATTCCACAGTCTCTCGCATGCTTCACGAAGTGATTCATCTCCCGTAATAGCGGCAAGATCAGCCATAGCAGTATACATATAAACCGCACGTACAGCATGGCCTACAGCCACCTTCTGCTCTCTTACTGGAAGATGACTCTGGTAATATTTTAAATCAAGATCCTCCTTCCGACCTGTGAAAAAATTGATCTTCCCCAGATTTTCCCATTGTTCCTTTAAGAAATTCGGCTGTTGACCTCGCTCATTAATAAAAAAGCTGCTGAGCTTCAAATATCGTTCCTCACCTGTCAATCGATACAGCTTAACGAGTGCGAGTTCAATCTCCTGATGCCCATCATAGCCCTGCATTTTGCCTTCTTCCGGTCCAAACACAGAATCGATATGATCAACCATTCGGCACATGATGTCGAGCAGTTTTCTTTTGCCAGTAGCTTCATAATAAGAAACGGCAGCCTCAATGAAATGTCCAGCACAGTACAGCTCATGACAATCGTTCAAATTGGTCCAGCGTTTACCCGGTTCTTTTATCGTAAAATAAGTATTTAAGTATCCATCTTCCTGCTGCGCCTCGCCAACGAGGTCAATCACTTCATCCGCTTGACGCTCTAACTCAGGATCACGTGTGATGCTTAAGGAATAACCAACAGCCTCTAGCCACTTAGCCACATCACTATCTTGAAATACCCAGCCGTAAAACTCGCCATTCTTCCGGCCTGCAGCAATCTCAAAATTAGCAATGGCATGGCTGGGCTCAGCTCCCAGTGCTCTATCGTTCAATACCTCATATTGATAGGGAATAACAACGTTCTGGACCAGCCTAATATATCGACCCCAGAAATCATCTTGAATGGTAACAGTTTGATCTTTTACAACTTCTTGATTCTGTATAGTTTTGTTCATCCTCATCTTCCCCTCAGCCTTATTTCATACTCGCTAATAATAATTATAGGGGGTAGAATAGATTAAAAATACGATCAGAAGCAACCCCTTTTTTGTACTATTTCACACTTTAGAAAGGAGGGATAATTAAAAATGGGCCCTTCATTTATACATTTCGCTGCGCCGCCATTTCCTTATTTTCTAGAATGCAATCGCACGGTTTATCAACCCGGAGATCAGCATCCGAATAGAAGCCATATTGGAGTGTTTGATCTACTTATTGTAGAACAAGGCTGTCTATTTATCGGGGAGGACCATATTCAATGGGAGGTTTCGGCGGGACATACACTGCTATTGCTGCCCGATCGCTATCATTACTCCGTTAAGCCATGTGATGAGACCACTTCATTTATATGGATTCATTTTCATACCCTTGCAGATTGGTCTAGCTCTGAGGGTGGACCCGTGTATATCAACCGTGAAACACATTTTCGGCAGTTTCTTACTCATCCGTATACCATTCGAGTGCCACAGTTCGGCCCCCTCCCTGACCCTTTTGAACGGAGTGGACAAGCACAGATGCTATTACAACTGTCTACTAGCCGGCGTTCCAGCGCAGTTTGGCAGCAGCAACGGATATTTGAAGAAATGCTGCGGATGATGGATCTGGCGCAGCATGATACTTCAGAAAGTCACGCGGTGGAAATCGCAGAGCAGACGGAGACTTATATCCGTAATCATTATGCGGAGCCTCTCTCCAATGCCTCACTAGCGGACGCACTGCATTTTCACTATAACTACCTTACTCGCTGCATGAAACGAGTATATGGGCTGACTCCGATGGAGTATTTGACGGATTACCGTTTGGAACAGGCTAAGCTATTGCTGCTTAAGACTGAGCTTTCTATAGCCGGAATCGCAGAACGTACCGGCTTCGAGAGTGCCGCCTACTTCTCGCGTCGATTTGCTCAGCAGATCGGAATCTCTCCGCTTCGCTTTCGTAAGCGTTACTCCCGTTAATTACTTGTCTGGCGTACTTGGTATCTAATACGCGTTTCGATCCCTAACCCACACACACTACGTAACATAAGACACTTTAAGCCTGGTTTCAATCAGGTTTTTTTGTTCATCTGCAATTTTTTGGAAGTGACAAGCATATTTATAGACATGCCTTTAATGTGGAGATGTTAAATATGCGGCCATTAAGATACCTTATCATTCTTTTAGGAAGCTTACTCGTTGCTGCGGGAACTAATTTTTTTCTCGTACCATATAAAATCTTGGATGGGGGAATAATAGGGATAGCCCTCATTATTAATTATTTATCCGACGCTAAAATTGGCGTAGCTATAATTCTCTGCAGCTTTCCTATCTTTCTGCTCGCTTGGTTAAAGGAACGCGATATCTTTTACAACAGTGTACTCGGCCTATTGATCTCATCATTTCTGATCGAGCTTCTCGGTCCTTTCCAATATCACTTTCTATATTATTTTGAGTTTGGTTCCATTTCTAGCGCCATTATTGGCGGTTTTTTGATGGGAACGGGACTTGGGATTATGCTGCGGTTTAAAGCTAGTACGGGTGGCACCGATCTGCTCGCTCAATTTATAAAAAGGTATGTCCCGCTGAACCTTGGATTCATCATTTTTTTGACCGACTTTATGATTATCGGCGCGGGGGGACTCCTGATTTCCAAGGAAACCTTCTTCCACTCCATCCTCACGATTATCTCCGGGGGCGTGGCTACGGGTCTATGCACACTTGAGACGAAATAAATGGAAATAAATAAGAATACGCACGATCATACGTTCGTATTATAATAAGAAGAAAAAATATAAGGTATCTCTACCTCACCTGGAGCGTGTGAACCTATGAATAAAGAACGTGTCATTATGCTATCTGATTGCCAAAGCTTCTATGCCTCCGTGGAAAAAGCCTCTAATCCGCAGTACAGCAATAAGCCGCTGATCGTTGCTGGGGACCCAGCTAGACGGAGCGGTATTGTGCTGGCTGCCTGCCCTATAGCCAAATCCTATGGCATTACTACCGCTGAGACGTTGAAGGAAGCGCTGGCAAAATGCCCCGAAGTCATCGTGGTCAGACCACATATGCAGCAATATATCGATGTCTCCTCTCAAATCACAGATATTCTACGTAAGTTTAGCGACCAGGTAGAGCCCTATTCTATCGATGAACAGTTTATTGATGTCAGCGGTAGCCTCAGCTTATTTGGCAGTCCAAGGGAGATCGCTACCGCCATTCAGGATCTAATTCGTAGAAACACAGGTGTGCGTGCGCGCATCGGCATTGGATATTCCAAGGTTACCGCCAAAATGGCTTGCGACCTGTGGGCCAAGAAGAACGCAGATGGTATATTCACCCTCGCTCACGAGGAGCTTCCGAATGTGCTCTGGCCTCTCCCCATTAGCGAGCTATTCATGGTAGGTCGCCGCATGTCCGCCCATTTCCAAAGTATGGGTATTACGACGATTGGCCATTTGGCACAGATGCCGCTAAGCGAGCTAAAATGGCGCATGCGGGAGAAATTTCACAAAAAATGTGATATCGACGCCGAGCTATATTGGCGGATAGCCAATGGCATCGATGACAGCCCCGTGAGCCCAAGCACCTATGAAGTCGCACCCAAGAGTGCCGGGCACCAAATGACGCTACCAAGGGATTACTATAAGCTGCAAGATATTAAGACCATCATTCTTGAGCTATCTGAGCTTGTATGTAGACGTTGCCGCAAACTGAATGTGCATGGTGCAGTCGTGTCTGTCGGCTGCCAAGGTGCCAGCTTTGATGAACCCACAGGCTTCTCAAGACAGACTACAATGAGCGATCCTACAAATGCCACCCTGCTGGTATATGAGGCAGCTCTTTCTCTCTTCAAGCTCCACTGGGACGGTCAGCCTGTGCGTAGAATCCACTTAAGCCTGTCCAATCTATCTGACGAAAGCCAGTACCAGCTAACCCTATTCGAGTCTCGCCCTCGCTATCGTGAACTCGAACGTGCGACCGATGCCCTCAAGAATAAATATGGGGAGACGATCATTGGGCGAGCAGCTTCATTTACAGATGTCGGGCAGCTTAAGGACAGATCTGGAAAGATCGGCGGACACTATAAATAAAAACTATATTAAAATACACACCATATCGTTTATAATGCTATATTGGGGTTGTTATTTTCACGTAGATGAAGCGACAATCGAAATATGTAAACATAGATAATCACATTCCAGAGGAGGACCGGAGAAGTTGGATAGCACGAGCAACACTAACACTACGTATTATGAAATCGTTGATCTCTGTCTTCTTGCTGGCAAGATCATGCTGCAAAATGGTGCAGAAACATCCAGAGTTGAAGATACGATGACACGAATGGCAGGATCCCTCGGGTTCCCAGGAGCACATAGCTATGTGACGCCAACCGTTATTATGTTCACCACAAATAGAATAGAACCTGTTAAGTTATACAGAATTGCGGAGCGAACAACAGATCTGCAGAAGGTATCGGAGGTCAATGACATTTCTCGGCGTCTAAGCGAACGTCAGATTACAGCTGAGGAAGCTCGTGCAAAATTAGGAGAAGTCGATGAAGCCTCACCTGTCTATCCCGTATGGCTGCAGATCTTAGCAGCCGCCCTTACTGGTGCTTGCTTCACCGTTATGTTTAAAGGCAGTTTGTGGGATGCTCTCCCCGCCTTGCCGATTTCCGGACTAGGCTTCGCTGCGGTCATCTATCTGCATCGTTTAGTGCAAACTAAATTCTTTGCAGAGTTTTCTGCTTCCTTCCTGATCGGACTTCTAGCCTTCTGTTCTATAAAGCTGGGGATAGGTCAAGAGATGGACAAAATCATTATCGGCTCCGTTATGCCTCTAGTACCCGGACTACTCATTACTAATGCCGTTCGTGATCTGATGGCCGGTCATCTGGTCTCAGGCATATCCAAGGGAGCCGATGCCTTTCTAACTGCATTTGCGATCGGTACAGGTATCGGGCTTGTACTATCACTATTTTAATATCCATGTGAAAGAGGTTAGCCCTTCATGATTTTGCAACTTATAACCAGTTTTATCGCCGCGGCAACCTTCTGTATTCTATTTAATGCGCCTAAGCGCTCACTACTACAGTGTGGTTTTGCCGGAATGGTGGGCTGGATGGTGTATGTGCTTCTAAATGTAGAGTTCGGTCCTGTTGTAGCTACGTTTGCAGCTAGTGTAATAGTGGGCATCGTCAGCCAATTTTTTGCGCGATCCTTCAAAATGCCGGTTATTATTTTTAGTGTAGGTGGTATTATCCCGCTTGTTCCGGGTGGTCTCGCTTACGATGCTATGCGTAAATTTGTGGAAGAGGACTATACTCTGGCTGTAGAAATCGCTGTTCGGGCATTAATGCTCTCTGGCGCCATTGCAGCTGGACTCGTGCTAAGTGATGTAATTGGACAAATGTTCCGTCGACGTGCAATCAAATAACAGCATACTTCTTCAAAAAAAAGAAATCGCCTGTTGGTACAATGGTGGTCACCCATCCATCTCCCAATGAGCGATTTCTTTGTTCATCTCTATGCAAATAACGCTTCAGGGTAGGCTAAAGGCGCAGCACCCGGATGAATACTATTGATGCTAGTGTTCTTGATCCAGGACAGCCCTACAGTACCCTCACCCGCATGAACAGCCACAGCAGGAATATAGGTCATAATCTCAGTTCGTAAGTCAGGCGCCATTGCTTTGATGTCCTCTTCTAGCTTGAGTGCCATCTCTAAATTATTTGAATGCATGATACATACATCACTAACAAGCCCTACATCCTGTTTAAATATCTCCAAAAGCGCCTGTTGCGTTTTCTTCATTGTACGGATTTTCTCCACAACAACGACCTTCCCTTCGTCAAAACGAAGCAGCAAGTTTATACGCAGCAATTGGCTAAGTACAAATTGTGATCCAGAAACACGTCCACTGCGATGAAGCTGTGTCAAGCTTGCAGGAATTAAGTAAAAGGACATATTCTGAATAATATTTTCAATCTTCGCTTTAATTTCTAGTCCAGAAAGACCCTTCTTCTGCCAATGTATACCGCGCATGATCATTTCTCGGATAGGATAAGCGCCAACCTTAGCATCAATTCCAATTACATTGGCCTCCGCTATTTCGGCGCCTTGCATCGAAGCATTGTAAGTGCCACTGAGCTCTGAAGAAAGATGTACAGCAATAATTTCATCGTATTCTTCCTTCAACCGTTCGTATAGCTCAATAAACTCACCGATTGGAGGCTGTGAGCTGCCTACCTTCTCATGCTGGCGCATTTTCTCATAGAAGTCATCGATCGTAATATCTATATTCTCTTTATAACATTCGTTGTTGATAATAATCCGTAACGGAATAATATATACATGATTATTCTTAGCGAACTCCGGATCTATAATACTTGTACTGTCGGTTACCCAGGCAATTGATTTCATGGTCATTTGTCACTTCTCTCTCTCATAAAAAGGAATAGTAGAATGAATGAGGAGACAAGGGCCAATCATCTCTGACCAGTGAATCACACGCTCATCCTGAATAATCAACTTAAGAATTGAACAGCGGTTAAGGACTCCGCGTATTCGTAAATTATACAGGATAACAAGCGTGAATATAGGCAAAACAGGCCGTTCGTGCAAATTTTAATCCATTTAATTCAACATTATTCGACATTTTTTCACATTATATATGACGAATATACCTATCCTAATAGCGCCACTTCATGTTATGAAAAAGCTAAACCACAGCAAAAATATCCCCGTCCCCGCCCTCACTATTCTTTCATAAATCAACGCGTGGTAGTTACATTAATAGGTACACTTTACATTTGTAACAGTACGGGGCTAAATTATAATTTGGTCAGATATGGCCCGGCATCTGTCGATTGTCCAACTTTCCCTGTTGGCGGGCTGCGTTCACCTTTATGAAGATCAGTTACCTTCTGCTGTGGTAAATCTTACTATGGTGTAATTAAGGATACCGTCCAGTTCTTCTCCTGAATCTTAAAATCCAACTCACGGTAAGACTTGGACAGCTCATCCATCTGCTTCTGAATCTGAGCGACATCCACCGTTCTTTGAAAACGAACCTCCGAGCGGCTGTAGCGATCCTGAGTAATGGAAGCCTGTTCGAGCAAATCGCTAAACAGCTTGCGTAGCTGTAGCATTTTGTCCCGTTCCGCTAGCGCATCGGCGATACTCCAATTCTCATTGAAGGCTACGGATGAATTCGTTCGATTGATCGCTCGGATCAAAATCGTCTGTTCATTCACAGCTCTTTCTAACTCCTGCAAAAGAGCTTCTGGTTGTTCAGCCGGCTCCTCACCCTCTTGAACTTTAACGACTCGATCCAGACGCTGCTTTAGCTGCGCGATTTTACGGGTTAGATCACTTCGATTCACTAACGCTTCCGCAAGTTTCATATCTGGATTCCCCCTAAAATTTTCTGATAGCTGGCGATATCCAATCTTCGACCAAATTTACAGCCAATCTCCTTAAAGTAGGCACATTGTTCATATCCATTATTTAAAAAAAGCTGGCGACTGCGTTCATTCTCTGCGCATATGGTTGCCACTAACACATGGAAATCCAGCTCGGCAGCCTTTTTTTCTATAAAGCGTAAGGCATGCTGTCCTATTCTTTTACCCACACAAGCTGGTTTCAAATACACACTGATCTCCCCTGAGCTATCATAAGCAGGTTTACTCTTATGTCTAGCAATCAGTACATAACCCTGAATGATATGATCCCAGGATAAAATCACGTACGATTTGAATCGCGGATCATCATTCATTACGGATTGACGCATTTCGTCCAAACTTAAGGGCTCCGTGTGAAAAGATACGGTGGTGTTCAGCACATAGTAGTTATAAATATCAAGTACATCCACCAGATGCGCTTCCCGAATTTCAGTGAATAACAAGCTTTCTCCCACTACTTTGTTCAGCATAGCTAATCCTCCCAAATCGATGTCTCTAAATGATCTACGAACTTGCGTAATTTTCCGGCAAGCTTGCGGTTAATGGTTCCATCCTGATACATTTGCTGCACCTTATCACGCTGCTCTTGAATGGCTTTCAGCTTCATTTCAAGCTTTTGATCATCAACAAGACCATCCTTTGTCCAGCCTTTCCCTTGCTCCAGACGAGAAATTAACTGCTCATAACTGCATGCAACCTTCTCGGCTGCACTTCGGTTGTTCTCATTCTTACTGACATTAATAGCAGCTATAGCAACATGGGCCATGGCAATTTTCGCTTCTCTAGCACACTCAGCCTGCTCAAGCATTTGTTGGCTAGCTTCCCCTTCATTCTGTCCTGAGAACATTCCCGCAAACAGCCGTCTAATCTCGGTAATCGATATTCTGATTTGTGAATTTAAACTTCTGGCTAGAAAGACCTCACTATGATCCAAGAATTCTCCCAGCTTCTGAGCCACTGATGCGGGAATCTCATTGTTCTCTAGCAATCGGTTCAGTTCTTTACGTTCAGCTTGCAGACCCACAATCCTCGCTTCAACACCCAGTCGGCGAAAGTTCTCGAGTGCTGGATCATTCGATTGGTCCTCACGGTTTAGACTATAAACCTTTTCTCTAAATTCACTCAAAGCTGGTTGTGCGGATTCCTTACTTTCTTCTGTCATCATACTTTGCAGCATGGTTAAACCGGCAGCAATAACTTTAGACTTAGCCGCCTGCTCGGCTCCTGTCTCACCTGATTCAGCAACTGGCTCTTCTTTACCTGCTAGAATTGGCAAAAAGATACTAGCGATCAGCAGCGACATTAGAATAACACCTGCGGCGATAAAGATGATTAAATCACGCTCAGGAAATGGTGATCCATCCCCAAGAAAAAAGGGAATCGAGAACGCACCTGCTAAGGTAACCGCTCCACGCACTCCTGAAATGGTGAGGATTAATAGTGATTCAACAGATGATTTCTCCATTTTTCGCAGACGAGATCCTATTAAAGAGAACACATACACCCATACAAACCGTAATACAAACAGCAGCATAGTAATGGCTAATACATAACCCACAACTATAAGATTATCCACGGCCGTATCACGGTAGATCACTTCAATAACGTCTGGAATAGATAAACCAAGAATAAGGAAGACCAGGCCATTCAATATATAGAGCAGAACAGACCATGTACTAGCGGATACCAGTTGTAGCTTATACTGCGGAGATACAGCACGGTCCTTCTCAACCGCATGAATAATCCCCCCTGCAACCACTGCCAAAATGCCAGATACCCCTATCTCTTCACTGATCAAATAAATAATAAAAGGAGTTAGGATTTGCAGCAGCACATGCACTGTGATATCCTCCATCCCCAGTCTGCGAATAATTACGCTTAGCCGAATCAGAAGGAAAGCCAATAATGCCCCAACGATCAACCCGCCTGCAGCTATAACTACAAAGCTAATGGAGGCTTTCGGTAAAGAAAACATACCCGTAACTGCTGCAGCAATGGCAAAGTTAAAGGCAACAAGCCCTGAGGCATCATTCATTAATGATTCGCCCTCTAGAATGCGGTGAATACTCTTAGGAAGATGCACTCTCCCAGCGATTGCGCTGACCGCGACCGCATCTGTAGGTGACAAGATCGCTGCCAGAGCAAATGCAGCTGCTAGCGGGATCGTTGGAATCATCCAGTTGATCGAATATCCAGCAATGAGCACAGTAGCAAAAACCAATCCCAGCGCCAGCATTAATATCGGACCCCGTAAGTTCCATAATTCATTTCTTGGCGTCCGTTTCCCATCATTGAACAAAAGCGGTGCAATAAACAATACGAAAAACAGCTCTGGTTCCAATGTCATATGTATTCCCAAAGGCATTAACACAACCATTACACCCAGACCAATTTGAATTAACGGTATTGGCACAAAGGGAATAAATCGGTTTATGATGTTGGAAATTGCGATAAGGCCCAGTAGGACGAGTACAACTAGAAAAGTCTCCAAACCACATCAACCCCCTTTTTTATTTGGTTATTATATCGTAAAGCTTCGGGTAAGGGAAAAATATAGAAATAGAAGTTCTCAACAATAATGTCCCCTAGAAATTACACAAAAAATACATCAGATGTATATTGACAAAAATATTTATTTATGTTATAATTATAAATTAAGCTATTGAAATTACATTTTATTTTAAGTATTATATGCATTAGCCTAACGGCATCGCTCTTATCATCAATCATGGAGGGATCTTATGCATATTGCTAGTGGAATAGAAATGTTAGAGATTACAGCACAGGTTATGGGCGGGAGTGACACGATTTACCCCGCGCTGCTCTGGGATCAAAATTCTGCTGTACTCGTCGACACTGGATTTCCGGGCCTGCTCCCAAAATTCAAAGAAGCTCTAAAAGAAACCCACGTGCCTTGGGAACACCTGCGCACCGTAATCATCACACATCAAGATCTAGATCACATCGGGAGCTTACCTGATCTACTGTCAGAAGAATGTCTAGAACTGACAGTTCTGGCTCACGAAATCGAGAAGCCTTATATTGAAGGAGAGCGAATGCTCCTTAAACACACCCCTGAAGCTTTAGCTGCGGCAGAAGCCATGATCCCCCCTCATGTACCAGAGGAATGGCGCCGCGCTTTCCTGTCCGTGTTATCTCATCCACCTAAAGGAAGAGTAGACCGAACCATAGTGGACAGGGAAATACTGCCCCTTGCCGGTGGAATTACGATTATTCATACACCAGGACATAGCCCTGGACATCTGAGTCTATACCATCATGATAGCCGTACGCTAATTGCCGCGGATGCTCTTACCGTTCAAGGCGGTGAGCTGCAAGGCCCCACTCCTTCGGCAACGCCTGACATGAAGCAAGCTTTATCCTCTCTGACGAAGTTCGCCGAGTATGAGATTGAAACGGTCATTTGCTATCATGGCGGAATTTATCGCGGAAACGCAAACAAACGGATTGCTGAAATTGCGGAAGCAAGAGAATAAACAAATGCAAGAAAGCAGAGCCCCGATCTGGCTCTGCTCTCTTTTATATATATATCCCCTAATCGTTATACTCACTTATGATTCCGAAACAACTGTAAACCGTTCACGAATATGCTGTGGCTGTTCAATTTCATCTACAATAGCAATCGCATAATCTTCATAGCTGACATAGCTCTCACCTTTGGAATTCACAAGCAGATGATCTTTGCCTTTCTCATAAGAACCCGTTCTAGACCCAATTGCAAAATTAGCGGATGGACTAACAAAGGTCCAAGACAGCGAGTCTGTACCTTGCAGGATCTCCAGGTTCTTCCCTTGGTTCGTAGCCGTTGGCTTAATAAAGTCAGGAAAATCAGGGGTATCTACCACTTTAAGCGTCTTAGCTTCATCTACATATAAACTTCCCGCACCTCCAACTACAATCAATCTTGTATTAGGGGCATCCTTTAATGCTTCAATAAGCACATTTCCGGCATCCACATGCAGATGCTCTTGTCCAAATGGTGCTCCAAAAGCATTCACAACAACATCAAAACCCTTCAAATCTTCAGCGGTAAGTGCAAATACATCCTTTTCGATGACCTCGGTCTTACGATTTGCAACTTTCGATGCATCCCGTACAATGGCTGTAACTTCATGGCCTCTATCTAGCGCTTCCTGAGTGATTCGGCTTCCGGCTTTTCCACTTGCTCCTACAACTGCGATTTTCATATTATTTCCTCCTGTATATGTTTACGATGTTTTTACTTTAATATTTATATCAAAGAGATCCTGAACGATGCTTCTGTCGATATCGAGATCAAACTTCCTCCCCCAAAAGCATTCTGTACCCGTACGAGTGATCCGGTCATAATCTTCTATCGTTAGTGTTCTTGGATAATCCGGTCCTGTTTCCCAGTCTGTATACCTCTTAATTTCACTCCGTACATTGTTCTTAAACCCACTATTCAAAATAATCGTATGGAAGAAGATTTCATCTCCACATAATGTGTTCTTAAAAAATCTAACATACTCTGGAGAAGTAGAAGTAAACTCCATGATGTATTCCATACATTCACCTGTAATAGACATCCAGTTAGAGCCTTTATACAGCGATTTTGGCAGAACACCCAACCTTCTTTGCAAGAATGGAACGTTCATTACTGCTTTAATATACCTCATCCTAATGGCAGCCATACGCCTGGTTCTTGAGATCAGGAATCTAGGATAATAAACCGACACCCTCTCATAACATCCCCACGTTTCAGAAGTATTCGGTAATTGCTGATACTTCACAAATTCGTCCCCCTGATTCTTCTCAAAGAAATCAAGAATAACTTCGTTGGAAGCTAAGGGCAGATCCTGACCACTTATGATGTGGATATAATTGAATTTCCCATGTTCTTTGATCAGCGTAAAACACTTCAAAACACATTCAATCTGACTGTAATGTCCCCACCGTACATCAATAGGCTCTTTGACAAAGTGAATATCGTTACGGTGAGTAATATCAGCTTCAATACCACTCTTCTGATCGACATGAAGGAAAAACTCGACGGAGTCATTAGTTAAACTATCGATTAGCATATTGATCTGCTCAGGATTTTTGTGACAAAGGATCACATACGCCATTTTGAATGATTCCAACACCCTTCACCCTTCCGCCCATCTTTTTCCAAATATTATAAAATAAATGGACAAAAATGGATAGTCCTTTCTATCCAGAAAAAGGTGAATTCGATTGGTGATTAGTTATTTCGTATGACTTTTCACTATAAGTCTGATTCCAATGTTCCATGGATCTTTGAATGTAGGGGCTCCATTCTCTTCAACAACGGTGTAACCCGCCTGCTTAACACGCTCCACTACAGACGTACGCTCCTCTTCATTCGGAAGAAGTAAGGTGAAATAATCAATTCCTACTGCATCAGCAGGTGCCACAGGTGCGCCTTGCCCTGCCCATATATTCAATCCAATGTGGTGATGATACCCACCTGCTGAGATAAACATTGCCGCACTGCCATAATTAGCTACTAGATCAAAACCAAGCAAACCAACGTAGAACTCCTTCGCCTTAGTTAAATTACCCACATGAAAGTGTACATGTCCGATCACCGTTCCAGCTGGCAGCCCGTTCCATTGCAAACCTTCAGAAGCCGCCAACAAACCATCTACATCCACTGGGTCCGTTGTCATCATTACATGCCCTTCCGCATCATACTTCCATGTATCCCTAGGACGATCTCTATAAATTTCGATTCCGTTGTTATCCGGGTCCTGAATGTACAGCGCTTCACTCACCAAATGATCTCCCTGACCCACTTCAATTCCCGACGCGATCAAATTGCGCACAACGAGTCCCAAGCTAGGACGATCCGGAACAAGGATAGCAAAATGATACAATCCAGCCACTGAGTTCGGACGAAGAACCCTTGCATTCTCAATCTCCCGCAGAATCAATAACACATTCTGACCATCAGCAGTCATTTCCACCTCACGGCCAGATTGCCGCAAGACACTTAACCCCACCACGTTCTGATAAAATGTGAGCGAACGCTCTAAATTACTTACTCTAATTTGTACCAGACCAATCTCTACGTCCGGATGAAGTGTTGTTTTAGTTGTCATTATATTTCCTCCCACTATTCCTGTAACTTGATCAGTTACAAATTAACTATCTTTAGTATAGTTACCTTCTATATGTTTGTCAATTACCAATTGAAAATATCCTGTGTAAAATTATCACCTGGTTCTTGTCATAACCAGACCATAAAATCCACAGCTTCTTGTGCATGAACATTGGATTCAGCTTCGCTTGCATATAAGATATCCAGAATAAGAACAAAATCACCCTAGCTGGTGTTAGGGGGTGTTAGTTTTGACCGCAGCTTACATAGTACACATTGCAATACTTTCTGCGGGATTTCCTGTAGTTTGGCGCGTAGGAACTCCTGTGTAATGAAGGACGTGCTTAGGAGTCGAATTTTGCTTAGGTGACAAGCGTTATAGGGAAAACTTCCCTATAAATTAGGTCATAGCTGTTATTATGAGTAGCTTATAAGGAAATCCTCCCTATAAAATGGAGGATTTCCTTATAATTCCCCTATATCAGTCGAAGTATATGGAATAATTCCCTATATTCTTTCAAAATGATCTTCAATCATAGGATTATAGGGAGTAATTCCCTATAATCCCAACAGATTGACCCTGAAGATGAGTAGATAGCATTAAGAAGGCAGCACCAAAGAAGTTTATGTATAAGCGCAGAACGCAACTCCCATCAAGAACAAGATCACTCTAACCACATCCAGCGCTGCTTCTGTGATCAGGGCGTGAATGTACGGGTTAGGTTTCACATCGCGTCAACTTTACACGTGAAGCATATATCTACTTTTTTAGATTTTATGATTTCCTAAACAATAAAAAAAATCATGCCGACTGGTTAACAGCCAGGCATGATTCATAAGAAACCTTAAAAAGTAATCAAGCATAAACCCCTTCAGCGTCCTTATCCGGACTCATGTTTCCTAAAAAGGTTTGCGGGTATTTCAGTTCTCCTTCGATCTTCTGAAGCGCGCCTTCCTTCAACTCACAGACCATAAATACATTGTCAGGTACTTCAAATTGCTTCAGTTCGAAATCATGTTGCCTTGCAGGTTGAAATCCGAACTTAGGATAATATTCCGGATGGCCGATCAGAAAGACAAGTTCATAGCCGAGCGTTCTACATCTGTCCAACCCTTCATGGATAAGCGCCCTGCCGATACCCTGCTTCTGAACGTTAGGCATAACCGCTATTGGGGCTAGGGCAATCATATCATATAACTTCTCACCATCTTGGACTACTACTTTACTTAGTAGCAGATGTCCTACAATCTCATTATCTTGTTCCGCTACAATCGAGAGCTCCGGAATAAACCCTTCCGAATTTCTAATCCTTTCGACTAAACGTGCTTCATCTTCCCGGTTATCAAAAGCCTTAACATTGACTTGATACACGCCATCATTGTCTGCCACAGATTCCGTCCTAATTCTCATCTTAGACGCCCCATCCCTGGAAATACTCAGACACGCTGGACTCCAGCAGCCCAATTAAGTCTTCATCCATATATTTATAATCATCCGATATATTCAGACAAATTATTCTTTTGCCGATTACACCGTCTCTGAATTTATCTTGAATTCTTCGAACATGTTTCTTCTCCATCACAAAAATAACATCTGCCCAGCCCACATGCCCTTCAGAAAGTTTGATTCTGGCATGATCCTCTGTTCCAGCAGATCTCACATCATGACCATCGATTCCTTGAAATATCTTCTCCGCAGTTAGACTCCGCCAGCGATTCTGGCTGCAGACAAACAGTAGTTTAATAGAAAGCACCTTCCTTATCCGAGTAAAACCTTATTTCGTTTGTCCGTTCAGATAAACTCTCCTATTTAAGGAGGCTTCCGCAACCCAATTTGATAATAAGTCTTTGTTAAAAAAATATTTATTGTCTACATTTATATAAGGAAAAGGAGTTCCAGGAAAAGTACCAGACTTACTATGCTCCGTTGTAATAATATTCATCACTTGTTCTTCAGTCAGATTTAAGTATAAGGCCGTCTCTTTAATATCCATCAAAAGCTTATCTGCCGTTACTATGGATGGAGTCTGGTCTTGATCAACTTCCAACTCTTTATCGCCATTAGTTATTGAACATCCAATAATAAATGAAATCCCTAGAATAAGACTCGCCACGATCATTGAGATTTGATTAGACTTCATTGATCACCTCCACCATACACTTCATGAAGAGGTCTGAAGCTTGGGTGTTCTTCGATTTGCGTAACTACAACACCTCGCTCCGAGTCCATCACACGGTAGGCTTTAGCTTCTTCTCTGGTCGACATCACCTTATATTCATTATCCTTGTAGATGATGGCACAGTTATTATCCACTGCGATTCCGGGTATCCCCCCACCTTTAACCATTCGCGAAAAATCCTCAACCCGAATATCCTCATTATAATGCGGACAATGAATACCTGGCAGAATCCCCATCGCTTCAAGCTTAATATACCGCCAGTTCCCTTGGTCTTCGAACGCTTCAGAGTCACTATGGCCATATTCAAACCAGCAAATGGAACCTGCACTCAGCCCTGTCAAAATAGTCCCCGAGTTGTACGCTTCTTTTAGAAGAGCATCTACGCCGGTATTTTTCCAAATCTCCAGCATCTTTCGGGTATTGCCACCACCAACATAAATCAGATCAGCGGATATAATTAACTCTGCGATTTCTTCATGGGTATAGGTTTGGCTCACAAGTAATAAATGACTTGTTTCACATCCTAGAATCTCGCCGTACACTTTGTTGAACGTATCACAATAACCTGGTGCGTCACTGCTAGCTGTTGGAATAAACAACGCTTTTGGATTAGCTTTTTGGGTTAACTTCACAACTTCACGATCCATTTCAAGCGTTTCTAGATCAATTAGCTCTCCGCCACCGATTACCACGATAGTCCCCATAATCTCCCCTACTTTCACTAGGATCTGTTTTCTCCCTTTCCGTATTCCTCAGCAAGAATGCTGTAAATCTCCAAATCAATGAGCCCTTTACCTGACCATACATGGGCTTGCCTTAACGTTCCTTCTTTCATAAAGCCACTTTTCAAAAGGACCCGCTTAGACCGCTCATTAAAAGGCATGACTTCAGCTTGGATTCGATTGACCTCTGCCGTCTCAAATAAATATTTCTTCACCGTTTCAACGGCCTGAGTTGCAATCCCTTTTCCCCAATAAGACTCCGCCAAAAAATAACCAATCGTGACCATATCCACTTTTTGATTAAAATCCATAGCTTCGATGATACCTAGCAGTATGTACGGATTATTTTTACGGAAAATCCCCCACTTCACTCTTAACCCTTTATTAAAATCACGTTCGAAATGTCCGATCATATTCTTTACTGTATCTTTATTATGTTTCGGAATAATTCCGCAGTACTCAAACACTTGATCATTGCTATAAATTCCGAATACCTCTTCAAGGTTACTAACTTCAATTTTTTTCAGTGTTAGTTGTTCGGTTTCCAAAGTAGGGAATTGCTCAAATACATGACTAAGCTTCAATTCGTTCCCTCCGTTACTTTTTGATGGTTCTATCCCCGTACATTCCCTCTGTACTGCGCAGTTCTAAGCTCTCGAATATATGGCTCTGTAGCTGGCATAACCGCATCTATGGCTTGTTGAATGGCTAACTCAATATCATAAGGAACTCTTACAAATTGTATATTCAAAGACGCTGTTGTCAGGCCTCCATACTCCCCCTCCAAAATCACATAAGATGCCTGAGTGACATCTAGAGGATTCCCCACACTGCCAACATTAAATAAAGTCTTCCCTTCTAAATGTTGTATAAAAGCATTGTGAATGTCCCCATAACCTACGATATCCGCTTGTCGTTTCTCCTGGCAGAGATCAGAATAACCAAACATAGACAGCCGCTTCTCATAATCGTCCCAAGGCTGAATCCGTTCATAGTAGCTTCGCGGTGAAGCATGAAATAATCGGATAAACTTACCACTCATCATAAACTCAATCGAGAACGGTAATGTACCTAAATAAGCGAGGCGGTCTTTCCCTAACAAATTCCGACTCCACCGGGCCATTTCAAAATCAACATCCTGATTCATTAAATCATCCCAGTTTCCCATAACACTGATTTCACAATTGTTCTTAATGATATCAACGGCTAGATCTGAATTTGGTCCTTTACCAACAATATCACCTAGGCAAAATATCCTGCTAATTCCACGCTGCTTAATATCCTCTAATACGGCTGTCAAAGCCGGGATATTTCCATGAATATCTGAGATTAATGCGATTTGTTCCACTGTAAATCCTCCGTTCATTTTCCACTTCAGCATATTAGAGTTTCCCTATATGAAGTATGATCTGTTTTATGCCTTCTAAATACAGATTCTATGATTACGCCCTACTTCCCTTCTTTAAGTCACTAACTCTCCTGACCCGAGCCATTCGGAGCCTCTTGATATGTTTCCAATAAAAAAAAGACCACAATCACGTTAGCACATGTTGTGGTCTTCATTCTACGTTGCGATATGGAGTGGTTATATTTCAGGCATTTCATTCACAATTTGCTCCAAAGTAACCTCCTGAAGGACATTCTCCATCGCCTTTTGCGCGAACGAGAATACCGGCACAATGGCGCTGGCTATATTTTTGCCGACTGGACAATCCGGGTTAGGGTGCTCATGAACTGAGAACAACGAATCCTCCTCCACCGCGTTTACTGCCTTATAGATCTGAAGTAGTGTAATCTCAGCGCTACTACGTGAAAGTGAGGCTCCTGCAACTCCGGGGCGGGCCGTTACCAGTCCTGCTTTTTGCAACATACTAGTTAGCCGGCGGATAACTACAGGGTTGGTGTTCACACTCCCAGCTATCCACTCCGAGGTACTTTTACCCTCTTTATTACTGTCGATTAACGTTAATATATGAATGGCTACCGCAAATCGGGTGCTTATGTTCACTATAAATCTCTCCTTTTGCCATACTACCCGGCTAGCAACAAGTGCATTATTCAGATGCAACAATAATAGTTACATTTTATGCATTTGTCAAACACTTAAGGAGATGCACTTCAGGATCGTAATTAGTGAATATTATGCTTTTTGAAATTACCACCCTTAACTTCTGCTACATCATATACTACGACAAAAGCGTTAGGGTCAATTTCATGAATGATTTCCTTGATTTTGCTTTCTTCCAGACGGTTAATTACACAGGTAATTTCTTTGAATTGTTCATTGGAGTAACCACCGTATGCGTCAGTATAGGTTGCCCCACGTCCCAATCGGTCACGAATCGTTTCCACCATAATTTCCGGTTGAACGGTGATGATTTTGAAAGTTTTAGATCCGCTCAAACCTTCCTCAACGATATGAATCACCTTAGAAGCAATAAAATAAGCAAGTGCGGATAGAATCGCCCCTTGTAGCCCAAATGCAGTTGAAACAACAATAAAGACAAACATATTTAGGAATAAGATTAGATCACTTGTCCCAAAAGGTATTTTTCGTGAAAGCAATACAGCCAACATGTCGATCCCATCTAACGCCCCACCATTACGTAACGCTAAACCCATACCAAAACCGATGATAATCCCGCCTACAACAGTAATTAATAATGTATCTCCTTCAATAATCGTTGGCACATGGTGCATTAAGCTTGTACCAATGGCTAATGAGGCAATACCGATAATGGAATAGATAGCAAAGCTTTTACCAATTTGCTTATATCCTAACCAAACAAAAGGGATGTTAATTATAACAATAAGCAGCCCTAGCGGTAATCCAAACAGCTGTGAACCAACGATACTTAGGCCTGTTACACCACCATCTGAAACATTGTTAGGTATTAATACGGATTCCAGGCCATATGAAGTTATAAGTGCCCCTATAATAATTAATATGACTTTTGAAAATATCTTCAGCTTATTTGATTTTTGATGCTGTCTTATTCCATGCATTCCATTTCCCCACTTCAAATTAGTTTTTTATATCACTGCAAGTGAAAAACATCCACTGGACAAAAGCCGATAAAAAATAGTCTATAACAATTTTCACTACTTTGGCAAATCGGACATCACTAGTATAATGATCATTTATTTTACCCATCTGACTTAAAATAATTTTATCGTTCCACAAAAAAAATAAAAAACCAGACTACGAAAATTCGTAATCTGGTAATCTTCTCTATCACACCTTCATGTATTCGTTATATAATTCCTCAAAAGTATCGTATCGTTCAACTTTCCTTCCCACCTTATTATATTCTTCCAGATATTCATCCATGACCTGCAGGAACTGCTCTTTAAATAAATGCAGATGATCTGAATCAAAATACTGCATAATATCAAACTTTTTTGTTCCCCTTGATTCTGTCATTTCATCAAGGAAATTTTGTATGCCCATGGCTGCATAATAAGCATAAGATTTATCATTTAATTCCACACTTGCTATAACCTTATTGCGGCAGTTACACCATAATTCCTCAAAGGTGCCACCAAGATTATCATAGGTTGGGACAGGCTGAATCACAAAATCCCTATACATTTTATTATATAAATCATTGACGCTTTCTAAAAATCTATATGATGCACTTCTGATTTCAACGATTGTCTTCGCATCGATCACAGTCATATATATATTTTCAAAATCATCAGGAACATAACGATACGTAGTTATTTCCTCCAGGTATCTCTTAAGTCCCCTTTTAAAATAGGTATTGTTCAAATGTGTTAGAGCATTTACCAAATTGTATACAACTTCACATGAAGCATACCTCACTGCTCCGATATCTTCAGAAAGTAATGTATTCGTATATTCTTGTTTTGCTATGTCTATATTCTTTTTTGCTCTACCAATACATTCACTCCCTATAGGCTTTGCCAAAGCATCGAGAGCTCTCTGTTTATATAAATTTAGTTTTTCCAGATATTCGGGTTTCGCACAATATAACAGCTCTAAATCTATCAGACATGAAATCATTGGGCTCTCTAGATTCGCTTGATCTTCTATCCTTGTTTCCCATGGCGTACAATAGATGTCGTATCCAACATCCTCCAGAATAAAACACGAAGATATCCCCCAGCCTTGGGCCGTGTTATTAATTATAATTAGATCAAGATCGCTTTTTTCATGAAAATCTCCGGTACTGAAAGAACCTGTAAGCCCAATGATTGCAATGTCATCAGGAAAATCTCTCTTAGTACGTTCAATAACCATACTAATAAGTCTGTCATTTTTATTTAGAATTTTTTGTCTAATATCAGCATCCATATCCAATTCTCCTCTTACTCCATTTTAATTCCATTGTATATGGATATAGCTCCAGTAAGTATTCCGACTTTATATATATTCAATCTATACCAAGCACAAGCCTTCCTCCTCCCAGGTAAACAAATAACGCGCTGGCGAGAGTACGGCTCTTCTCTACCAACGCGTTATCTAGTAATTATGAATGCTTTTCTCACAGCTTGCTTTAGTAAATGAAAATTTCATCTAAAGGTCTTCCGTCACAAGGATTAAAATCAATCCCTAAAATCTTTGCCATCGTAGGAGCTATATCTACCATTTTGAGATCCTCTATGGGAAAATCACTTTTCACCTTATTCCCTGAAATCACCAAGTTGCATCTATAATCCTCTTTATCGGGAGAGTAGCCATGCGTAGCATATTTAATCCCTTGTTTGTCCAAATCAACAATCATAGGTTCATCCATGCTCTCATCGAAACAATAGCCTCTCCTAGCTTCAAGCATATATTTAGTAGAAGGGCCCACATGAAGTTGATTCAGCCGCTCTCTAGTATACATTCCCTCTATACCTGAAGCGTCATCTTCCATATATTCCTGAATAACAGCTAGCGCTAATTGTTCAGCTTCTTCATCACCTTCTTTAATATGCAGATAAGCGGATCCGCCCCCACACTGAAAGTAAGCTCTCCACTTCATTTCGCCGTTCTCTTTATAGATCAACCCTTTTTCCTGCAAAAGGTTGTTCAAATGCACTTTGTACCGAACATTGAACTGGCCATGGTCACCCAAAACTAAAAAAACGCAGCATCATAAATCGTGGGCACCTTTATCGCATTTCTGAACCAGAACCAGCTTTGCTCCTTTTCCTTCACAAACGGCTGAAATGGATTGTTATGGTGGATACCATGCTTATCTGGATATACACCGGTTGCTATCGTAGTGTGTACCACATAAGTGAGCGTGGGATATACACTTTTTAATTGATTACTATGCGCTCCGTTCTTAATCAATTTCGATAGGTTTGGAAGACGGCTGGCCATTTCCCATTGGTCTTCTGAAAAGGCATCGTAAGAGATGACAATCAGATGTTTGGCCATTGCCGTTTGTTCTTTGCTTGACTTCATAGGATAAGTCCCTTCGGTTCATCTTGTTCAAGCTTCTCTTTTGGTAAAGTTATAAATACGAAGAATCCAATAATGAATAGTGGGATAATCGCTAAAATACTAAATTTAGCGTTGCCTGTTAGGGTAGTTGTTAATGACATTACAGCAGGACCCACAATCGCCGCAAACTTGCCAAAGATATTGTAAAAGCCAAAGAATTCATTGGATTTTTCCTTAGGAATAATCTTCGCATAATAAGATCTGCTAAGCGCTTGAATCCCTCCCTGGGCAGATCCAATTAGCGCTCCCAGAATAAATATATGCCACACTGAAGTAATAAAGTAAGCTGCGATACAAGAAATGATATATGTAAAAATCCCCACGATGATCATCGTTCTAGCTGAGTATTTTTTGGCAAGATTACCGTACAAGATAGCACACGGAAATGCGATGATCTGGATAACTAATAAGATCCCCAGTAAAGTAAAGGTATCAAAAGCATCCGCACCCAGTACCGATGTGGCATATGGCACTACCATTTTAATAATCGTATCTACCCCATCAATATAGAGAAAGTAGGCGATCAAGAATACAAATACTACTTTATGCTGTCTGACATTTTTAAACGTGTCTCCCAGTCTTTTAAAGCTATTAATGATCGGTTTGGGTTCAGGTTCTATGTAATATCTTTGCTGCACATCCTTGATCATAGGCATGGTCAGCAGTCCCCACCAAAGGGCAGTGATTATAAATCCAATCTGATAGCCGATTGATTTATCCATCCCCATAAACAGAATCAGCAGTAGGCTGATACCGAATGGAATAACGCTGGCGATATATCCAAAAGCAAACCCTTTTGAGGATACCTTATCCATCCTTTCATCCGTGGTTACATCCACCAGAAAAGAATCATAAAAAATATTGGCCCCGGCAAATCCTATGACTGACAAAATATAAAATACAATCAATAACTGCCACTGCCCACTCGCAGGTGCAACGAAAGCCAGCGAAGCAGTAGCTATCACGCCGATCAATGAGAAAAATATGAAGAAGCGTTTTTTCTTATCCTTATAATCTGCAATTGTCCCTAAAATCGGGCTAAGGATGGCCACCAGAATACTCGCTATGGAATTAAAATACCCCAAATCCATGCTGTTGTTAACATTCGAAAACATCCCAAATACAATAGGCAGTAAAGCCGTTGTAACCGCCATCGAATAAGCCGAATTTCCACAGTCATATAAAATCCATGATTTTTCCTCTTTACTTAGTTTCATCTAACAGCCACCTTTTCACCTAGTTCCTTCTGTTATATCACTTAAGCATATGTGGCATGTTAAATGCATGTAAAACTACACTTCATAATTCCAATGGAGAGCTGATCCTCATGTCCTCTCCTGTATTGTCAAACTTTTAAAGACCTCAGCAACCTGTAGAGCATACTTTTTACTCAAACGTGACTTACCAAGATTACTCTTCACAATCTTAATCATTCGGGTATCTCGGCTCTTAGCGAATTTCTCCAGCATGGCAAAACCCGCTTCAGGTTCACAAGCCACAAATACACTTAAGCTGTATTCCAGTCCCTTTGATAATACACGAAAATGCTCAGCGTCCTCATATTGTACTTCCCCACTACCCACACTCTCCATAATTCGAGTAGCCAACTGAAGACAATAAAGCGTATTCTCTTTCTTTTTTAAAAGAGGAGGATGCGCTAACGCTGCTACAAAAGCTCGTTGTTCAAGCCTATTCGCACCTATCTCCCACATGTCGATCAGCTGCCTGACAAGGGAAAAACCATCCTCCCCTATACTTTGCAGCGCCATAGCAGACGCTTCACGCATCCTCCATCTAGAGTCGTTCATAGCTGTCTTAATAATGCTCTGAATCACAATTCGCTGCTCTTCTTCAGCGTAGCTATAATAAGCGCCCAGCGCTCTAACCGCACAAAACGGCAGAAACTCACGGGGATCATTCACCCCAGCTTCTGCCTCTGTAAGATTAGCCCATGCATTAAGAAACTCCCAGTCTGTTTCCGTTAGTTTAGGATGGGCAAAATGTTTGGCAAATTTGCCTGATAGCTCCAAATTTACTCGTGGTCCGGGAAGATTGCTCTCCTTCATCAGGAAATCTCTAAGCTGTACCCACTGCTCCTTATCGCTTACCCATTGCTGAAACAGTATAACCATCATTTTTTGTCCAGCCCTCTCTGGTCCCTCCGGTTTTCACCTTCAGATTCTAACAATCCCCTGCATCTCGTATGGATAATCAATCTGCTTTTTTACCGAATTCATCGCTGCTTCTCCAGTCAAGTGTGAAATCAGATATAACCCCAGATCAATGGAAGTGGAAACTCCACCACCTGTAATCACATTACCATCATGCACAATACGGGTCTCCTCAACTTCTTCACAGTAAGGTTTTAGTAATTCATAGGCAGATGGATGGGTAGTAGATCATAACGAAGTTTCCGCGTCCCCATTCCTCCAGGTACAAATACCATGTCATACTCCGAAAGCTCTGGCAGCACTTTTCCAGCTTTAACTGTGAAACCTAACTCATCCGTCACATCCTCCGACGCTGCACATATATCCCAAGACAAATTTTTGCCGATTTCAAATTGCCCCAATCGATAAATAACATCATAGAACCCCGCAAAATCTAAGAACGTAATCCCGTCAAAAAGTATAAAGGCGATTTTCAATTTCGCACTCTCCTCTTTATGGCTTGGTTAGGATAATAGGCTCACCTTTAGTCACAATAATCGTATGTTCAAACTGTGCTACCCGGCCATTGTCTACGACACTCAGTGTCCATCCATCCGACTGCTGCTCCACGTAATCTGCTCCAGTAGAAAGGAAGGGTTCAACCGTAATCACCTGTCCCTCTTTTAACACTGTAGTCACTCTTGGATTGTAGAAAGGTAAGATTTCAAAAGGCTTCTCATGGAGTGATTTACCAATCCCGTGGCTGCACAGATTACGTACCACTCTATAGCCGCGTTTCCGAGCTTCGAGTTCCATCATTCTGCCAATCTCATTGACCTTCATCCCTGCTCTCAGATGATTGATCACGCTCATCATAGTTTCCTCTGCACTCTGGCATAGACGAAGAATGTCATCATTATAAGGTGGTAATTGAAACGAAACTCCGGCGTCCCCATAATAACCATTCAGTTCAGCAGATACATCAATATTGATCAAATCACCAGCATTAATCACTCTAGGACCAGGAATCCCATGAGCAACCTCTTCATTCACACTGATGCAGGTGCTGCCTGGAAAATTATACGTAATCATTGGGGCTGAAGATGCTCCGAATCCCGCTAGAATTTCAGCTCCAATCTTATCAAGCTCCGCTGTTGTCATACCTGGAGTTACTTCCTTTTTCATCTCGGCGATGGTATGTCCTACTACTTTCCCTATGGCTTTTAGCCCTTCTAAATCTTGTATGGTATCACTCGTCATCTATCACACATTCCTCTCACTTCTGGTATGAATCACTTGTCTAACTTCTGAAATGCATTTCCATTCCACTGAAAAATATCTTCCATCTGTCTACCCGCTACATTATCGTAATAACTTCTCTTGAAGCTATGATCATCCACTTTATCAAGCTTTATCGAATACCCCTTAGGACTGCTAATAAATAAATCAGAGCCGAGTTTGATCCCTAATTCCTCTATAACGTTATTTTTTCTAAGCGTAAATAGCTTGTAGAAGTAACCATTACTGGATCCGTACTGACCAATAGTAAAATCCGGATCGCCGTCCCCATTATAGTCCTCAAACTGAATTTGAAAAAAATCATTAAATATTATGGGATCCTCAAAATGTTCACTGAGTGGAAAGCAATTCAAAGTTCTACCTTGATTATCGATAAGCGCAAGCCCAAATCTGCCACTCCAATTTCTTCCCATCAACGGACCTGGTATTGTCCAATCCTCACTGTAGGTTCCATCTAAAAGCTGCAGATTCAAGAATCCGGTTCTATTAGTTAAGGGATAGAGATCATTATGTGATATCGTTACTGGCCCTGTAACCTTAACAGAAGACTCCAGCGACTCCGTCTGTTCGATGTTCGCCTGATCTGCTGTCCCAAAAATGAGTTTCCTTAATTGATCCGAATTTTTCACCGGAATAGAGTAGCCCTGACCACCATTCTCAGCTGTAGTAAAAACTCCTTTATAGCCCGGTTCATCACCTATTGCGATGTAATAATCCTTCGAGTAACCATCACCATAAACAAGATTCATTTTAAATTCAGGAGCCCAATCCAGCTCTCCCGATAATTTATCGCTCTTGTTCATAGCCTCCGAAAGTGCCTTAATCAGAGCGGAGTCCTTCAGTATTAGGGTCTCAAAATGTTCGGGTCGATCAACTTGGTTCTGGTCACTAGTTGTTACAGGGGTTAATGACACTCCGGTGATCCACCTAGCATTGATGAAGCCCACATCATTCTTACATCCGCTTAACAGCGTTACCACTAACAATGATACAACACACAGTAAATACCTAATGCGAACCGCCTCCAAGAAAAGAAACATAACCCAATTATAACAGCGTCCATAAATTTAAAGAAATCGACTTTCCGAAGTGTTTAAGCGAGAAATATAAGGATAATTTATAGCATGGAACATATAAATTCTTATATTTTAAAAAAAAGACTAAAACCTGCTCCTTTAATGAGTGGTTCTAGTCTTATAAAATCAAGTAAATATGTAGTGATTTGATCAGACGACTAAGCTTGAATTGCGCCTACCGTCTTAAGCCAAGCCTCTGCAATAAGTGCATGGCCCGCAGGTGATGGATGTACTCCATCCGGAGCCCAATAAGCAGGTTCTGCTTTCACGGATGCCGCAGCAAACAGGCCATCCAACGGTACAAGGGGTGCACCATATTCACGTGCCAGTTCACGAACAATGTGAATTTTAGGGTCCAGATCCTGGCGCCAAGTTCTACGATCTTCTGGGACAGGCAACACAAATGGCTCGATTAAGACTAAATTGGCAGCCAGCGAATGCTGCGTGCGTTCGATCAGGTCACGATACGCAGCTTCAAATTGTTCAGGCGTTGTTTCCTGACCAGAATCAAAGCGGCGCCAAGTGTCATTTATCCCAATATATATGGACACCCAAGTCGGCTTCAGATTCAGGCAATCCTTCTCCCAGCGTTCCTGCAAATCTACTGCACGGTTGCCGCTAATTCCACGATTATAGAACGTAAGATTCTTCTCAGGATATAAATGCCCCAGACGAGCGGCGATCATCAATGCATAACCTACACCAAGCGATGAAGCATCTTCATAATTGCGACCCCAATCCGTTATACTGTCGCCTTGAAACAGAATGACATCGTTTTGTTGGAATAACATCATGTAATCCTCCCCTATTTTCCCCTGTTAATATTAGCCAATATAGTATATCAAAAATGAATACTACGTACTAGGACAATCATTAACAATTCATGGTAGAAACCACTAGGGATCAACAAAAAACCTGCTCAAATTTGAGCAGGTTTTCCAAAAATACAATTAATAAGCTAAGCTAAACAATCCTTTAATGTGGGACAGGTAACGAATATTACTTGCTTCCTTCATCAAGGTTGCAGGTAATCCTTTTAGCGGAGTTGAGCTAGCACCAACAATGGCTACACCATCTTTACGACCTAAGCTCGCAAGTGTGCCTGAGTTGATCGGACTAAAGGATTCAAATGATTTATCCTTCAAGTATGCATAAAGATTGTACCCGATCAATTCGCCCATTTGCCAAGCGATTTGTGCAGTTGGTGGATATGGACGACCATCTTCGGCAAAAACAACGGCGCTGTCACCAGCAACGAATACGTCTTTATGTGATGTGGATTGCAAGAATTCATTTACCGTCGCACGACCACGGTTCACTTCAAGACCGGACTCACCAATCAGTGGATTTCCTTGTACGCCGCCAGTCCATACGAAGGTGTTAGCAATAATTTTTTGACCATCTTTCAAGTCAATGACATTATCCGCTACATTCGTTACAGGAAGTCCTGTCAAGAATTGAACACCACGTTTTTCTAAGCTTGCCACTGCGCGTTCGATCAATGCATCTGGCAATACTGGTAGAATCTTAGGACCTGCTTCAACTAGCATCAGTTTAATTTCTTTAGGATCCACGCCATATTTCTTAGTGAGTGTTGGCAACACATCAGCGATTTCACCAACAAGTTCAACACCTGTTAAGCCACCGCCACCGATTAGGATGCTTGCATCCGCTGGATTTTTAGACTTCGCATATTCACGGATACGCTCATCAATATGACGATGAATTCTGTTAGCATCTGCTGCCGATTTCAATACCATACTGTATTGCTCCAGACCTGGAATGCCAAAATAAGCCGTAGTGCTTCCTAGGCCCACAACTAAAGCATCGTAGGACAATGTCACACCATCAGATAGTGTAATTTGTTTGTTCTCAACAGAAAAAGAATTCACCTTTGCAATTTTCAGGTCGATATCTTTACCTGCAAAAAGCTTAGCTAATGGCATAGCAACAGCACCTTCTGCAACACTACCCGCTGCAAGACGATGCAATTCTGTAATAATTTGATGTGTAGGATATTGATTAACGACTGTAATTTTAGCTTCGTCCTTCTTCAGGTACTTGCGTACAGTTAAGGCGCTTAGTAGACCACCATAACCTGCTCCTAGAATGACAATATGTTTAGACATGATGTTTCCTCCGTCCTTACGAATGAGATATAAAAAATATTATTTCTGTTGACTGCGTTCGCCGGCAACTTGAAGATAAGCATTTACGAAACGGAAAAGCTTCTGTGCTTGTGGATCTTTCATCATCTTCATAAGACCAAATACACCGATCACATCGCTATTTTCATTCGCACGATCTTGCGCTTCGATCACTGTAGCTGCCATATTCTTCGCTGAATGCACCACTGGTTCAGCAAGTTCTTTAATTGCACTTACCGTATCACTTTTCAAGACTTCATCCGCAGCAACAGTTTGAACAAAGTCATATGACTTTGTGAGCACGCCGACAAGCTCTGTTAATTTTGGCAACTGTTCCACTAAGACAGTTAACGACTCCTGAACTTCAGGCTTCAATAGCTGCTCTAGAACATTCATTTGTTCTTGAGTGACAGCTAATTTTGGTGATTCTTGCTCAGGTTGTGTTTGAGTGATTGTT